>JAIEQQ010000374.1 GCA_019747615.1 Phycisphaerales bacterium | reverse complement strand
GCGATTGGCGCATGGCCTGGTGGCAGTCGATCGGCCTGGGCTCTGAGAATCTCATCCTGCGCGAGCACGACAAGGACGAGCTGGCCCACTACTCGCAGGCCACCAGCGACATCGAGTACCGCTTCCCCTTCACCTCGCCGGGCTTCGGCGAGCTCGAAGGGATCGCCTACCGCGGCAACTTCGACCTCACCCAACACCAGAAACACAGCGGCACCAAGATGGAGTTCCGCGATACCGCGCGAGGCGACATTCTGCCCAACGGCTCCCGCCGCGGCGTCGCGTACATCCCCCACGTCATCGAGCCCAGCGCCGGCCTCGACCGCGGCGTGCTCGCGCTGCTCTGCGAGGCCTACACCAAGGACGAGACCCGCGCCTCGCCTGAGTTCATGAAGTTCCACCCGCGCGTCGCGCCGATCAAGGCCGCGGTGTTTCCGCTCATGGACAAGGACGGCCTGCCCGAGGTCGCGCAGAAGCTCCACGCCGAACTGAAGAAACGCTTCGGCAAACTCGGCATGGTCGAGTTCGATGAGAAGCAGAACATCGGCAAGCGCTACGCCCGCATGGACGAAGCCGGCTGCCCCTTCTGCTTCACCATCGACGCCGACACGCTGAAAGACCAGACCGTCACCGTCCGCGATCGCGATACCGGCGGCCAAGAGCGCATGGCGATCGACAAGGTCGCGGCGTTCCTAGGCGAGAAGTTGGGTGAGTGATGGAACCGTGAACGTGAACGTGAAACGGAAGACAAACCGGAGTTGACGCCCAGTGCCCAGTGCCCAGTGCCCAGTGCCCAGTGCCTAAATCCTGATGCCTATCTGCTCTCGCGTCCCATTCGGCGAGATTCAGCTCGACGGAGGTGGACTTCGAGCCCGCTGGTGTCGTATGGCGTGATTTGTGCGTCGGCGTTGCGATCCGATGGAGTGGCGGTTTGCTGGTAGAGGTCGTCGATCATCGCGGGGGAAGTGGTGCCGGACCACGCGCCGTCGAACTTGAGGCGGACGGTCTTCATGGCGCGGGCGGTCAGCGGCATCGCCGGCGAGCCGGCGAGAATTGAGATTGGCGATTCGTCAGTCTCGATGTGCGTGCTCCGCGTGAGCGATTGCAGGGGCGAGAGCGCCGGCTCGAGCTCCGCGGCGGTCCGTGCGCTGACGGCCGCGAGATTCCAGGTGCGCAGGATCGTGCCCGCGTTGGGGCCTTCTTCGCTGGGCTTGAAGGCCCAGGCGATCGTGTCCGGATCGGCGATGGTCAGCGCCGAGAACTCGTCGCCAGGGAGCTGCGGGTTGGCGGCGGTGATCGTGATCGGCACCAGCGGGTTCTGGTGCGCCAGAGCGAAGCGCATCGCGCCGGCGGGCTGATACGCCGAGTGCGCACGCAGCGCGAAGCGCTGCGTGAAGAGCGCATCGCCGCCCTGGTTGCGGAAGCCAAACGCAGAGCCCAGCGCGGTGCCGCCGGCAAGGACATCGATCCGCGATGAGCCGGAGTCGAGCGATGAAACGGAGCTGTTGCCGAGCTTGAAGAAGAAGCAATCGGCGTTGGAGAGTGTGACGCCCGGCCCGGTGGCGGTGCTGCTCACGTCGGCGAAGTGGTTGAGAGTGAGAAAGTCGTAGCGGGCGTTTCGATTGGAGTAGTGCCCGCCTTGTGATTCGAGCGAGGCGGTGAGGATCGCGCCCACTTCCTCGTGGCGCGTGGTCGGAGAAGCGACGTTGAAGGGGAAGGCGTAGAGCGTGGTGGCCTGGAAGTTCTGGGTGATGCGGTTGTCGATGTCGATGCGATCTGAGTCGCGGTAGAGCGTCACGCGCGCCGTGTGCGAAAGCGGGTTTGTGCCGGTGCAGCGGAGCGTGACGCTGACAGGACCGGAGCTCTCGAGCGCGATCGTGCCGGAGTTGATCGGGCCGCCCAGGTCGTTGGCGAATCGCCCGGCGTTCTGCGTGATGAGCTGGCGTGAGCCATCGGCCAGGTCCAGCACGCTGGTGATCGCGCCGCTCGGCGCGACGGTGACAGCGTATCGCGAGCTGGTCACACGACGCGAGCTGCCAACATTCGAGATCGTCGCGGCGTCGGTCCACGTCCGCCCGGTGCCGGGCCGAACCTCAACGACGCGATAGCCGAGCGACGGGACGCCTTGCACCCACGCGCGCAGCGTGCGCGTCGATCCTGAGCCGACCGCTTGTGAGGGGATCTCTTGCCCGGTGGCGATGTCCAGAACGTGGACGGGCGCTGTCGATGGCCAAGCGAACTCGAGCACGTCGTCGCGCTCGAATGAGAGGGGGTTGAAGGCCGCGATGCGCGTGGTGCCGGCGGTGATTGAAGATGAAGTGATCAGTGTGGCGAGCGCCGATGCGGCGTCGGTGTGCAGGGTGTCCACGTACGACTCGATCTCGCCGGTGATGCGACGGTACCAGGCGAGGCGCCCGTCATAGAGTGCATTGCCGGGGTTGAAACCGTCCATACCGAAGTTGTGTTCCCAGTAGATGCCGAGGTTCATCCACGCTCGGTCGCGGGCGGCTTCTCGACCGTTCATGAAGCTCGCATCAAACGCGCACACGATCGCGGCCATTGCCTCCGCAGAACGGAGCTTCTCGGTGGCGCGCTTCACGCGGCCTGAGATGTCCGCGAGCGAGGCGCAGTGCAGGTCCCACTCGTTGCCATAGCTGCGAGACTCCGCAGGAAGCGTGGCGCCGTAGCGCTGGTTGAAGTCCTCGAAAAAGTCGAGCTGATTCGACACGCGTACGCGCCGGGTGGCGTTGCTGGCGGTCTGCGCGATCGTGACAAACTGATCGGTGAGTGTGAACTGGTCGTCCCAGCCGTAGCCGAAGAGGCCGATGACGTCGTAGGGATATCGGGCGGCGAAGCCGTTGAACGGCGCGTTTGTGGTCACGGTGTCGATCGCCGCTTGCGGGAAGCGGGCCTCGGCGTAGCCGCCGATGCTCTCGTTGCCGAATGGCGCGGAGTACCACTTCATCATCACGCGCTGGCCATCGAGGCCGGTGTACCAATAGATCTCTCGCTCGCGGCTGGCTGCGGAGACAACGGTCGCGCAGTCGCAGATGCCCTTCCAGGAGTGCTGGCAGCCAGCGCCCGCCCACAGGCTCGCGAGGCCGAGCGGCTGCGTCTGGTTCTCCATGGTCACCGCGAGGCGGAAGCGGAGGTTGTGACGGCGCTCGATGTGGCCGGCGTAGTACATGCCGCGGATGGTGGTCTCGGCGGGGGCGCCGCCGACGGAGACCACCAGCGGGTTCAGCGGCATTGAGATGTGGCCGGAGCGCACGCGCTCGATCAAGCGGTTGAACTGCGCGGGCGTGCGGTTGCGTTCGTATGTCCACATCCAGAAGCTGCCATCGAGGTTCCAGCGGCTCTGGTAGTCGCTCGGGAGTGCGAGCGTCGAATCGGCCAGATCGATGTAGTAGTCGAGCATGTTGCTGAACCACTGGTCGTACTGGGCCTCGTTGCCGGACCAGAAGTAATCGGTGTGGTCATCGGGCGCGATGTAGACGTGCTTGAGCTGGGCCGAGGCGGCGCACGTCAGCGCCAGCGAGCCGGCGATACCAGCGATCCAAGCGGTGAGCGACGCTTGACGCGAGCGGAGCGACGGGCTCGGGCGCGCGTGAACGACACCTGTGTCACCAGACGCTGCAAGCTGAGCACACATTTCAGAAGTCCTTGATGGGCGACATCAGCCCTGATATCACGACTGATGCCAGATGCAGTATACCTGCGATCGGGTCTTTCGCACGCCTGTCGTCGGGTTTCGGTGTGAGACTTTCTCGAAGCCTTGGTCAATCGCCGGTGGAACACCGACAAAGCCCCTACCATTGGGCCATGAGCGACCGCTACACGCGCCGTCTGATCGAGCATCTTCGTCACGACACCTACGAACCCGCCGACATCCCGACCCTGATGCGAGATCTGGGCATCGACGCGGCGGAGCTGGGTGTGTTTGGTCAGTCGGTGAAGCGGTTGGCCGATGAGGGCAAGTTGCTGATCGCGGCCCAGGGGAAGGTGAGCCTGCCGCGGATTGCCGATGTGATCGTGGGCATGTTCCGCAAGAACATGAAGGGCTTCGGGTTTGTGATTCCGGAGGATCACGCGCGCGAGGGCGATGTCTTCATCCCGCCCGACGGCGTCGGCGATGCGCTGACGGGCGACACAGTTGAAGTCAAGATCAAGCGCGGCGGGCGCAACGGCCCGGACGACATCACCGGCATGATCACGCGCGTCATCGCGCGCAAGCGATCCAAGTTCACCGGCGAGCTCGTCAAGCAGGGCACGACGTGGGTTGTGTATCCCGACGGGCGCGAGCTGACCGATCCGATCGTCGTGCGCGATCCGCAGAGCAAGAACGCGAATCAGGGCGACAAGGTCGTCGTTGAGATCATGCACTATCCGCAGGGCAACAACCTCGCCGAGGGCGTGATCGTTGATGTGCTTGGCGAGGCGGGGCTGCCGAGCGTGGAGACGCAGGCCACCATCGCGGCGTACAACCTGCCCGGCGAGTTCACCGAGCGCGTGGTGGAGCAGGCACGCGGAGCCGCGGCCCAGTTTGAGCGCGATATCGACCGCTGCGAGCGCGACGGCTGGAAAGATCGCGAGGACCTGCGAGCCGAGTACATCATCACCATCGACCCGCCGGACGCCAAGGACTACGACGACGCGATCCAGATCAAGCGCGTCTCGCTGCCCGATGGCGGCCAGGGCTGGGAGCTGGGCGTTCACATCGCCGACGTGGCCCACTTCATCCCCATCGGCTCGGCGCTGGATGAGGAAGCGAAGAAGCGTGGCAATAGCTGCTACCTGCCCAGGCAGGTGATCCCGATGTTGCCGGAGGTGCTGAGCAACGGCATCTGCTCGCTGCAGGAGGGCGTGCCCAGGTTCTGCAAGTCGAGCTTCATGCGGTACAACCGCAAGGGCGAGCTGGTGAGCAGCGGCGTGGCGCAGGTGTGTATCAAGAGCACCAAGCGGCTGACGTATCTGGAAGCGCAGGCGCTGATCGATGGGGACCACGAGGAAGCCAAGAAGCACGCCAAGACCGAGCCGGTGTACACCGAGCAGCTCGTGAGCACGCTGCGCGAGATGGACGCGTGCGCAAAGGCGATCCGCGTGCGCCGGCGCGAGGCGGGGATGATTCATCTTGAGCTGCCGGACGTGGTGCTGATCTACGACGATCAGGGGCGCGTGATTGATGCGCAGCAGGAAGACGGGGCGTTCACGCACACGCTGATCGAGATGTTCATGGTCGAGGCCAACGAGGTGCTGGCGCGGTTGTTTGAGCGGGTGAAGGTGCCGCTGATTCGGCGGATTCATCCCGAGCCGGTGCCGGGCGATGTTGATGACCTTCGCACCGCGGCTCGTGTCGCGGGGTTTGCGATCCCCAAGCGCCCGACGCGCAAGGAGCTGCAGAGTTTGCTGGACGCGACGCGCGGGACGGCCGCTGCGCCGGCGGTTCACTTTGCGGTGCTGCGAACGCTGACCAAGGCGGAGTATTCGCCGTCGCTGGTCGGGCACTTTGCGCTGGCCAGCGAGGCGTACGCGCACTTCACCAGCCCGATCCGTCGCTACCCGGACCTGACGGTGCATCGCGCGCTGGCGGAGTACTTGCGATTGACCGACAACGGGCGGAACCCGGCGCGCGAGGACGCGGAGCGCGAGGCCCTGGGCAAGCAACTGCGCGAGAGCCCGATGTGCCCGGATCACGACACGCTGTCGAAGATTGGCCGGAGTTGCACATCGACCGAAGAGAACGCGGCGGGCGCCGAGACAAGCCTGCGATCGTTCCTGGTTTTGCAGTTGCTGTCTGACCACATCGGTGAGGAGTTTGGCGCGCTGTGCACGGGCGTGACGAACGCGGGCGTGTTCGTGAAACTGGACAAGTATCTGGCCGAGGGGTTCATCAAGAAGGAAGAGTTGCCGGCGGGCAAGGACGGGCGCAGCGGCGCGTGGCGGATCGATCAGCGCAGCGGGGCGCTGGTGAACTCCGGCAGCGGGCGGAGCTTTAGCATTGGTGATCGCGTGACGGTGACGATCATGAAGGTCGATCTGGCGATGCGGAAGATGGAAGTGAATATTGCCGATGCGGCGAGCCGCGAGAAGGGCAAGGGGAAGAAGATCCCGAAGCTGGACCCGGACAGTCTGGCATCGCGCGGCGGGGGCATCGGCGGCGGGTTGTCACTGGATTGGGACACGATCAAGCACGGGCAATCCGGCGCGGCGCGCCGAAGCCAGAAGAGCAAGACCCGCGATAAGGCGAAGGGGAACCCGCGGCGGGATAAGAAGTGAGGGGAGGGGATCTAGGGATCGAGGGATCGAGGGCAAGCACATGATTGCAAACTGCAAACAAGAACCGGTGGTGTTCGGCGCGCGTGCTGCGGTGATCAGTCCTTGAACAGTCGGTATGACGGCATGTCGGGGTCGGGATCTCGGCTATCGAGTGTGCGATCGGAGTAGTCAAACTCAGTCCGCTTGCCAGCGGTGTTGATGGTGACGACGCGCCCGTTCTCGATTGTCCAGTCGCCCTGAGATGTACGAGTGGCATACGTGAGTGTGTATTTGCCATCGTCACTCATGACAAAGACTGCGGGGTCTTTCTTGATGCGTTCCATGAGCCGGTCAGTGGCGGTGGCGACGCTGAGATTCGTGAACTCAACATCGAGGCTCTTCTCGCGCATACGAATCATGATGCGAGCAACGGCGTACTCGCCGCCCGGCGCGAGGCGCCAGGTACCGACGATGTCAGCTTTGGTGAAGGTCGGCGCCGCAAGTGTGGCGGTCTTTTTTTCGCAGCCGGTGAGGTGGGTGGTGGTGAATCCGGCGAGCAGGGCGAGGGCGAGGATCGAGATGTTGGTTGCATGTTGAGTGGGCTGTGACACGCGGGCGCTCCCAGAGATCGTGGGGTGGTTTGCTCCTCGAACGGTCGCAGACTATCGGATTCCTCGCGCGGTTGCAATGCGTGAGGCACGTCGTGATTCGTAAGTTGTGTGTCGCGAGTGTGCAGGGTGCTGGGGATGTTGCTGGGGGTGCGGGGGCTGGGGAGGATGACCGGGTCGGCGGCACCGACCTGAGGACAGGTCGGTGGCAAGGCGCGCGGACACGTCGGTGTTGTGGCGAGGTGAAAGGGTGCTCGGGTGTTGCGGACTTCTTTGAGCACGGTCGAGGCGGCGCGGCGTGCTTCGAGATCGTTGGATGAGAACTCGGCGATCTTCGCGAGGCGTGCGAGCGCGACCTCGCGGCGGCCTGCAGCGCGGATGCTCGCGTGGATCGTGGTGAGCTGTTCGAGCGCGTCGAGCTGGGCTTGCGCCTCGGGCGATTGGACAATAGCGAGCAGCTCGGTGAAGCTGAGCTTGAAGCGCTCGGCGAGCTGCGGGATGGTGCAGTCGGATTGCAACATCTCGGCTATGAGATCGCGGACGAGTGTCGGATCGAACGTGGGCGGCGTGGCGGCGGGTGGTGTGGTGATCATCCTTGCAGTGTGGCGACGGATGAGCGCGGTGCAAGGTGGAAGCTGTGATGAGGCGCGGAGTTGCGCGCAAACGTGTCGCGAGGGGGGGAAATAGTCGCGAGTGGCGAGTCGCGAGGGGGCTGGGGTTGATGTGGGGCGTGTGGGGGGCTGGGAGGATGGTGGGGGACGGCGGGCACCGACTTGAGGACAGGTCGGACCCCTCTCGGAGAGAGGGGGTACCCAAATGCAAGGAACTGAAACGCTACTTCAGCCCCAGCACCTCACCGATCGCGTCGGCGGCCATGGGGCCGGCGCGGTGGTCTTTGAACTGGGCGACGACTTTGGCGAGTTCGGCGCGCTGGTCGTCGGCGTAGCCGGGCTGGCGCATCAGGCGGTAGACGCCCACGGCGAGTTCGTGGCCGTCGCCGAAGTGCGGAACCAGCTCGGGGATGATGCGTTTGCCGGCGATGAGGTTTGGGAGCGTGAAGAGTTCGGTCTTGAAGAGGAAGCGGCCGAGGAATCGGGCCGGGAGTTTTAAGATCTTGTTGAAGCGATAGAAGGTGACCATCGGCTTGAGTTGCTTGGCAACTTGGAGCGTGACGGTGCCGCTGGCGACGATGGCCATGTCGCACCAGCGCACGACGGCGTCGGTATCGCCGACGACGACGGCGAGACCCTCGGGCCAGCCGTTGACGGTGCCCTTGGCGTTTGCGCCTTGGAGCTTGCGGGCCATGCGGCGGATCTCGTCTTCGACGTGCGGCTTCGTCACGGCGATGGTGGCGACGATGCCGGGGAAGTCATCGCGGAGTTGGTTGAGAGCTTCGAGCAGTGCGGGGAAGCTGCGTTTGATCTCGACGGGACGCGAGCCAGGCATGAGGGCCAGGCGTGTGCCCCCGCCCCCCGGGCCGGGCGTTGGCAGGTTTGCGATGCGCCGATCGAGGTCGGCGTAGTCGAGGTCGTGATCGAAGAGGGGGTGGCCGATGAACTTGGCGCGCATGCCTCGCGCGGTGAACCAGGCTTCTTCGAAGGGCAGGAGGCAGAGCACGAGCTCGCTGAGCTTGCGGAGTTTGTTGATGCGACCTTCGCGCCAGGCCCAGAGCTGGGGCGCGACGAGGTGAACGACGCGCACGCTCGCCAGCGGAGCGGTCGC
>JAIEQQ010000034.1 GCA_019747615.1 Phycisphaerales bacterium | reverse complement strand
TCCAGCAGGTGCGTCGCGAAGCTGTGGCGGAGGGTGTGCGGGCTGATCTTGGGGTCGAGGCCCGCGGACTTGAGATACTTGTCGAGTTTGCGGCGGACGCTGCGGCTGCTGAGGCGGCCGCCGTGCTTGTTCATGAACAGGGGCTTGCCGGCGCCGCCGTCGACCCAGAGGGGCGCGAAGCGGGCATCAGCCTTGACCATGGCAATGAACTTCTGCATCGCGCCGGTGCAGTGGCTGCCCAGGGGGACGATGCGTTCGCGCTTGCCCTTGCCGCGGACGCGGAGCGCCTCGCCGGTGCCGTCAACGTCATCAATATTCAGGTCGACAACTTCGCTCACGCGGATACCGGTGCTGTAGAGGGTCTCGAGCATCGCGCGATCGCGCATGCCCAGCACCTCGCGCTCGTTCGGTGTCGAGAGGAGCTTCTCGATCTGCTCCATCGTGATCGCTCGCGGCAGCCGCTTGCCCTGCTTCGGCGTGCGGATCGCGGTCATGGGGTTCGTTGATGCAACGCCGCGGCGCTCGGCCCACTTGAAGAAGCTGCGGAGCGTCGCGATCTTGCGGGCCATCGTCGCGGCGGAGTACTCGTTCTGTCCCAGATGAGAAAGGAACGCGCGGATCGAGTCGGCGTTCGCATCAAGAATCGCCGCCGTCACAGTGCGCGTCGGCGTTGCCGAGGCGCGCGTCACGGCGCCGAGGTTCCCGGCGCTGCGGGCAGCGCTGTCGGCCAGGCGCTGCTCATAGACCGCGTTCTCCGCGGGCTCGGACAGTGTCACGCCGAGCTGCTCGGTGGTGAACTCGACGAACTGGCGCAGATCCGCGCCGTAGCAGCGCGCGGTATACGAGCTGAAATGACGCTCGTTTGACAAGTAGTTGATGAACCCGGCGATCACTGGAAGCACGGTCATTGCAAGCTCCTTCCGAATCTCAGTGCCCACGGGCGGCACGAAGCCGACGAATCTCCTGCCAATGCGCGACGACGCGCACGGGCCAATCCCGAACCTCTCTCCGCCTCCATCCCTCTCCGCGCCCGCGTGAGGTCCGAGCGTGTGATCGCGCGGCTCTCGGGGGCGTTGTCCCCGGGGGCCGTTGTCAGTCATGAGACTGCTCGGGCTTAGCGGGGGTTGCTCTTTGGCGGCGGGGCGAGACGGGCGAGCCTCAGGCGTTCTTCCTGCATGAGGCGGTCCATCGCGCGATACGCCGCGAAATCCACGTACAGGTCCATGCTCTTGACATACCGCTCCCAGCCGAGAGCGCTCGCTTCTCGGTGCCGGCCTTCGCTGTAGCGTTGAACCGAGATCAAGATCTCGTGGTTCGCGGCGTCGTAGTGCTCGCTGATCACGCTCAGCGGGCCGCTGGCGTTGAAGTTCGTTGATGCCCAGCGCGTCTCGTCGGGCTGGGTCTGAAGGTCTTTGACATCCAGCGGCTTGCGAGCGACGCCGGTGAGGATCGATCCGTCTCGCCCGTAGAGCCCGATCGTGATGCCGATCTTCGGCGGGTCGTACGGGTCGTACGCCGTGAGCGAGCCGACGATGATCGCATCGGCACCGACCGCGGCGGCCAGTCGCCTTGCATCCTCGGGCGACCGCACGTCGTTCATTCGCAGCGCCCGCATGGCCGCGAGCGTTCGGTTGACCGGTAGGCAGGCCATCCCGCGGATCTCTGAAGCGCGATTGGCCAAGGCGTCGCTGACTCGCAGCGTGTCGGCGAATGACACGCCCGATTCATTGCGGAGCGGCGCGATCGCCAGCACCGGAGTCTGCGCCAGCGCGCCGTAGGGCGACACCGTCACCTCCGGCGCGACGAGCGCTTGCTTGGTGTTGCAGCCGCTGAGCACCAGCGCCAGCGAGATCGCCAGAGCCGGGCACAGCGCAAAGCGCGCACGCACAAGCAGTTGTTTCAGCATGGTCCCTGTGGTTTTCATGGCGTCCTGCCTGGGCTTCGTTCGGGCGCTCCGGCCCGTCGGTTCAAAGCGACGCGAACCTTCTCAGGCTCGCTCCGCGGAGAGAGGCTTGCTCACGGCTGGGTCGGCACCGTCGCCAGACCTTCCGTTGAGCTGTTGCTCGGGATCGCGTCCGCGGCCCCCCCACCCTTTGCGGCTGCGGAAGACGCGCTCGGCTGGACCGAGGACGCGACCGAGTTCCCTGTCGCGCTGGCCGCGGCCAGCGCCTTGCTCGTCCCCACCGCCCAGATGTTGTCCAGGCCGTTGCGATTGGAGACGAAATAGACCTTGTTCTCTGGGCCCCACGTCGGCATGACGTTGGCGAACCGGCCGGAGGAGAGATTGACCCGTGCGCCGCCATCGACGCTGGTGATCCACAGATCCGCACGCCCGGGCTCGATCGCGGCGGCGACCGGCGACGAGGCGCGTGTGCCCTTGGCCTCTTGGCCGGCGGGGATCACGCTGTACGCGAGCCAGAGCCCGTCGGGCGACCAAGCCGGGTTGATCGCGGCGCTGCCGCGCGAGGCGACGATCTCGGTGAGGTTGCTGGCGGAGCCGGGCTTGTAGTCGATGGTCCAGAGGCCGAAGGCGCGATCACCGCGTTCGCGGCCGCGCTGGAAGGCGATCTTGTCGGCGCCGCCGGAGCCGGTGCTGGCGACGCTGCACCACTCGGGGAACATGCCGAAGCCGATGAACTCGGCGCTGCTGGGCCGATCGGTCTCAACGACCCACAGCTCCCAACGGCCGCTCATCTGGCCCAGGCGGCAGAAGACCAATCGCTTGGCATCCGGCGACCAGCTTGGGTGCAGATCGTGGGCTTGGTCGCTGGTGAGCTGGACGGCCTGGCCGCCAGAGGCGCTCATCATGTAGATTTTCCACGAGCCGCTGCGATCGGAGGCGAAGGCGATCTTCTTGCCGTCGGGCGAGAGCGCGGGCATGACGTCGTTGGCCGGGTCCGCAGTGAGCTGTGTCACCGTGCGGCTGCCGACCTGCTTGACGTAGATATCCGATGTCGGGCGGTGCTGCGTGCTGGCGAAGACGAGCGTCTGGCCATCGCGGCTGATGCGAGGATCAAAGTCCGCGCCCTCTTCGGCGAAGCTGGCGCGTTGCAGGCCGTCCATGCCGTCGGTAAGGGTTGCGCCCTCCTCGCGGGCCGCAAACCGAGTCACAAGGTCAGCACGGGCGATCGCGGGGCCGATCGGCAGGGCACTGCCCATCGGCGCGCCGCCGGCGACCAGACGCTCGGCCTCGGCGACGACCCAGTTGGGCATCGGGTTGCCGCGGGGCGGGGTAGACGGATTGCCGGGAGCGCCAGCCAGCGCGCCCTCCGGCGAGTAATCGGTTTCGTGGCCTTGGGTGCCCTGCGGCGCGGACTTGGCCGCCTCCGCCTTCGCGATGCTCTTGGCCAACTCGCCACGGGGCTTCACGCTCGCGGCCTGCTCGCCGGTCACGGCGCATCCGCCCAGCATTGATGCGAGCGCGCCGGCGCTCATCGTCAGCATCATCATGTGGGCTCGGCGGGTCTGCTTGGTCATGGGCGGGGCTCCAATCGGTCGGCACGCGGTCGCTCGACCCGAGTAGGCCCTTACGGTTTATCGGACCGCTCGGGGGGCCTACTTGAGTGCCGAAAGCGACTCGGCCCTGCTGGAATCGGACGCAATAACCTCCGGCTTGAGTCCGGGAAAGAAAATCGCCTTGACCGTGTTTCTGTCTACTTCCGCTCCGGAGCCGCCGGGGCAGGCTCTTGGCGTGGCGACGGTGCCGGCTCGCCCGTGGGCGCGACTGCCCGACGCCTGGCCTCGCGAAGCTCGCGGGTCATCGCGCCCACGTCATCGATCCGCCCGTCAACCTCGATGATCGCGTGGATCTTCATCGCTCGGTCCACGACGCACACGACGACCTCCGCTTCGGGCGACAGCCGCTGGATGGTCGATCGGGCCGGCCCGATCAGCGTGACGCTCATAGACGTCGCAACGGGTGTCGTAGCGGCGGGGACTGGCTCTTGACCAATGGGCTTGGTCGCCGCGGGCGGATTGAGCACTGGCGATTTCACGATCGGCGCCCAGCGAACCGGCAAGGCGGCGCGCATCGCGTTCTCATCTTCGCCCTCGGGCCGACGGCGCGCGACGATGAACGCGCGCGCGCGAATCGGTGCCGGGTCGTCTTGATCAAGCACCCCCGCGATCGCGCTCACGCCCGCGCCGACGATCGGCTCGGCAGTGCTCGCGGCTCGCTGAGCGGGATTCGGGTCGCTCACGAGCATGACGATCGCGGACTGTGCGCCGTCCTGGCCATCGCCGAAGACCTGCTTCTGGTCGAGAAATGACAGGGTGTTGCCCACGCGCAGCGGCACCTCCGCGATCGTGAGGTCTGCGAGCGTGTCTACAGGCCGGCGCTTCGTCGTGTCGAGCACCCACGTTGCCGGGTCACCGGCGGGCTGGGGCTCGAAGGTCATTTCGAGGACGAGTTGGGTCTTGAAGGTCGTTGTCATCCGCGTGAGGCGGCCGGTGGCACCATCGGCGGTGAGCGTGACTTCGCCCTGGTCGCACGTGCCGCGAAGCAGCAGCTCCGGGCGCTCGGCTTTCGGATCGAGCGTGGCGCTGGTGAATCGCACGCCGGTGGCCCAGGGGGCCAAAGCCATGCCGCGGGCGTTGCCGGGCGGGTCGCCTGGGAGTTCATCGGCGCTGGCCAGGATCGCCAGCGAAACCAAGGCGACCGGCGGCATGAGCGACCGCAGGCTCGCGGGGTTCAGCGGCTTCTCGTACGACCGAACATACACGGTGGACTCGTGCTGCGTGTGGATGACCCGCAACTGGCCATCGCGTGCGACGGCGCGGAGCGGGCCGAGCTCCAGCGACAGCACGCGCTCGCGCGGCGGCGGTGGCTCATTCGGCGCGGCTTCACCAAGCGGCGTCGGCACCTTCGGCGCCTGCCAGAGGCGAGCAACGATCACGCTCTCGGTCTTGCCCGGTCGATCCGGGAGCTTCAGACTCAGCGAGATGCGGTCGCACGTGGGGGCGCTGGCGTACGCGGCTCGGATCTCAGCCATCGCGGTGGAGGGTTCGATCTCGAGCGGCGCCGGCCCCGAGCGCGACGCGGACGCTCGCTCCAGCTGGCCCATCGCTCGCGACGGGCCCTCACCTCCCGTGAGAGCGAGGCCGAGCATCACGACGATCGCGACGATCGATAGAGCGCGTGAGTTCATGCTGGGGCTCCCGCATCACTCGCGATCAATCGCGCCCACAGCTCGGCGATCGTGGCGTTGATGCCGGGCACCACGAGATCTGGAGCGATCTCCGAGAGCGGTTCGAGGACGAACGCACGCGACGCAAGGCCCGGGTGCGGCACACGAACCGCTTCGGTGTCCACGATGTGCCGCCCGCACACCAGCAAGTCCAGATCCAATACGCGCGGCCCCGCGTGCGGCTGCTTCGCACGATCACGCCCGGCGGCGCGTTCGATCGCGTGCAGTTCTTGCAAAAGAGCCTGGGGCGACAGCGTCGTCTGGATCAGCACAGCACCGTTGACGTATTCGCCGCCGGGATCAACATCGCGATGCACGCGGACGGGCAACGTCGAGATCAACCGGCTCACCGAGATCACACGAACGCCCGCGACCCGGCGCAGACCGTCAACACCAGCGTGGACATTCGCGAAGCGATCGCCCAAGTTCGAACCAAGCGAAATCGCGGCCAGCTCCGCCGTCATGGCCGATCGTAGTTCACGCGCGGGCGGGGCGGGCTGCACTTCGGAGCCACGTCGCACATTGCCACATCGCACATTCGAAAAACTCAAAGCTCAAAGAAGAACCGAAGGCACCGCCGTCTGTTTTCTCTCAAGCCTGAAGCCTCACGCCTTCCCTCAGTCCACGTCTTCCAGCTCGCGAGCGCGATGCTGCATCTGGGCTTTGAGGCGGAGCAGGATCGAGCTGTGCATCTGGCTCACGCGGCTCTCAGAAAGATCCAGCGTTGCGCCGATCTCCTTCATTGTCATTTCCTCGTAGTAGTAGAGGATGACAATCAGTCGCTCCGCACGCGACAAGCCCTTGGTGATGAGCTCCTTCAGGTCGCGGCGCTGCGTCTCCACCAGCGGGTTGCTCTGCGTCGTGTCGTGGAAGACATCGATCTCAGTGACGTCCTTGTTGCCGTCGCTGTTGAAGCACTTGCGGGCGAGGCTGACGGTGCCCACGGCCTTTGAGTCGCGCTCGATCTTGTCGAACTCTTCGCCGTCAACGCCGAGGATGTGCGCCAGCTCTTCCTGGGTTGGGATCCGGCCCTCGCGCATCTCGAACTTCTGGCGGGCCTGCTCGACCTTTGACGAGCGGTGGCGCACAAGTCGCGGCACCCAGTCCATCGCACGCAGCTCATCGAGGATCGCGCCGCGGATACGCGGAGCGCAATAGGTCTCGAACTTGACGCCGTAGCCGGGGTCGAACGCGTTGATCGCGTCCATCAGGCCGAACTGGCCGGCCGACATGAGATCGTTGATGTCCACCTCATCGGGCAGGCGGGCGTAGGTGCGCTCGGACATGAAGCGCACCAGCGGGAAGTAGCGTTCCCAGAAGTAGTTGCGGAGCTGATCCGAGCGGGTCTTGACGAACTCGGCCCAGAGCTTCGCGACCGGAACCGCGTCAAACGCGTTGCGGACCTTGATCCACTCCGCAGCGTCACAGCCCGGCGAGGGCATCGTGAAGCCGCCGGTGCGGGCGGCGCTGGGGCGCGTCGGGTCAGACTTCTGCTTCGCCGCCTTCGACGGCTTGACGGGCGCCGGCGCGGTGGCAAGCGAAAGCTTGGGCTCGCTCTTGCTGGAGGCCGTGGATCTGACTTTGGTTGCCGATGATTTCAATGAAGACATACAGGGCCGCTCCTTGACCGCTGGAAAGTTCGGCACGACGTCGATGCGTGCGAACCCTAGAACAGATCGTCCAAACGCCCATCCATGGGCACAGGCATCTAAACAGCTCATCCACGAGTTGTCAAGTCATCATTCATCAATGTGCGTGAGTTGTGGGTGAAGTTCCGCCGTGGTCGTTGTCGTGAACGCTCGCCCCCCCTACGCCCCCACCCATTGCCCCAACACGCCCCGCCCGCATCGGCGTCGAAGCGATGCGATCCCGCACGCAGCGCTCGCCGATCTTGCCGATGATAATGCCCGCCGCGAGCCCTCCCAGCATGCTCACAAGCGCCCGCGAGAGGATCACATCCGTCGGGTTGTTCGCAGCCAGGCCCGCGACCATCGACACCGCCAGAGAGGCCAGTGCCAGACAACACGCCACGATGATCGCTGGGACGCCGGGTGACAAGCTCATCATCCTCCCGTCATGAGCGCAGAGAACGCGCCGTTGACTTCACCGTCTTTCGTCAACCTTGAGCCCGGCCTTGAGGTTTGGGACGCGCGGGGGCCGCACAATTGTGGGTCGGACGATCGATGCGGCCGCGACAGCACGCGCAGGCGGCGCATCTGTCACAGACTCTCAGTCGCCGCAATGTTACGATTTTCCAGCACGCGAGCGACCAAATGTCGCCGCGATGAGCCTCGCCAGCACGCTGGGGCGCTTGGGCGGAAATGCAAGGCCGGATTCCGTCAGGGTGCGAACCTCGTCGCTCGAGATCCCCAGCGACAGACGCTCAGCCACCTGCGCCCCCAGGCCCAGCATCGCCCCGGCCACCGCGCTCCGCGGCTCGGCCAGCAGCACCGGCACCCGAGCCCGCACTGCCCGCCCCACCGCCGCATCCGACGGCACGCAGGCCAGCAAGCCCACGCCCCGGCCGAGGAACGTTCGCGAGACATGATCGATCCGGGTGCACACCGAGCGGCCCTCGGCGTCATCGGCGGTCTGATTCACCACGAGGAACAGTCGCTCGGCGTCGGCACTCTCCAGGCGAGCACGCTGAACCGCTGGCACGCGGCTCACGCACTTGATCAACGCATAGGCATCGGCGATCGCGGTCGGCTCGGGCGTGGTGACGATGATGCCGATATCCGCCGCGGCGACCAGCCCGGTGACCAACGAGCCGACGCCGGCACCGGTATCGACGATCAGCACATCGTTGGTCTCACCCATCGCCAGCAAGCCGCGCAGAAGCGCCAGCCGGTTGTCCGGCGTCAGTTCGCAGGCGGAGGCTCCCGAACCGCTGCCGCCGGACGTTGCCAGGCCGACGGCCCCGGGCACGAGCGTGAAGCCGCCGGGCGCCGCGACCGCGAGGTCTGAGAGGTCGGGCGTGTGATGAAGGGACAGTCCATCAACACGAGCCCGCGGCGAGAGGCCGCACAGCACATCGGCATTGGCGACGCCCAGATCGGCATCCAGCAGCGTGACGCGCAACCCCCTCATCGAGAGCGCGATCGCGAGATTCACCGCGATGTTGCTCTTGCCCACGCCCCCCTTACCCGAGGCGATCGCGACGATCGGAGCGGCGCGTGGGATGGGGTGTGACGCGCCAACGGCGCTATCGTCATCGCTGGCGAGTGCGGTGCGGGCCAGCAGAGTGTCGGCGACTGTTTGGCGCACGGCCTCGTGCTGATCGCGTGCCCTTCGCATGCGATCAATCAGGTCGCGCA
>JAIEQQ010000243.1 GCA_019747615.1 Phycisphaerales bacterium | reverse complement strand
GCGCTCAGCGGGCCGAGCGCTGTGTGCTGGGCCCAGGCGCCCGGTGCGCCAGCCCGCCCGGCGCGAGCCGCGATGCCGAAGGAGCCCGACGCGCCGCTGAAATCAACGCCCCGCCCGACGCGCCCGGAGAAAGCGATCGAGGTGACGCCGAAGCTGCTGAGCGATGCGGTTGTCGCCTCGGGCGCGATGCTGCTGAAGATGCAGGAGACGTTTGACGCGCCGGGCAGCCCCAAGAGCGAGTGGCCCTATCAGGGCGTGTATCGCGTCGAGGGGCGGATCCCGATCGGCTATCGCGTGGGTGGCACGTCGATCTGTGCGATCGCGCTGATCCGCTGTCCCGACATCGAGAAGGACGCCCCGCGGCGGGAAGCGCTGATGCGGGCGTGTGACTTTGTGTGTGATCAGACGGCCCACCCGCTCATGAGCGTTGACGACTACGACGCGGGCTACGACGTGCGCGGCTGGGGCTACACCTTCGGCCTCGATTTTCTGCTGACGCTCAAACGCGAGAAGCTGGTGCCGGCCGATCGCGAGGAGAAGGTGCAGAAGACCATCGCCTTCTTCATCGATGCGCTGGAACGCACCGCGATCCCCGAGGCCGGCGGCTGGAACTACGCGAGGCCCGCTGGGAAGGACAAGAGCGCCCCGCCATCGAGCTTCATGACCGCCAGCACGCTGCTGGTGCTTTATGACGCGCGTCGCGATGGCTACGCAGTGAAAGACGACCTCGTCGATCGCGCCCTGAAGTTCCTGATCACCGCGCGCGATCGCGGGCCGAAAGCGGGCGATCCGGAGAAGGGCACCAGCGTGGTCTACAGCGGCGCATCCCGCGTCGGGCGAGATTCCAGTGCGGAGCTTCCGGGCGCGACTGGGCGCATGTGCGTGACCGAGGCGGCGCTGTTTCTTGCCGGAAAGTCCGGCGAGGTTGAGCTGCGGACCGCGGTCGATGCGTTCATCGAACACTGGGACGCGCTGGATGTGCGACGGATGCAGACGGGTACGCACGTTGCGCCGTATGGCGTAGCGCCGTACTACTTCATGTTCGCGCATCGGTACGCCGCGATGTGCGTGGAGATGTTGCCCGAGCCGCTGCGGGCCGAGCGCCGGGCGAAGATCCACTCGCTGATGTTCGGCGTGCGGAGCAGCGATGGGACGTGGAACGATCGCGTCTTCCCGCGCTCGGCGAGCTATGGCACCGCCATGGCGGTGCTGACGATGACGCAGCCGACGGTCGGATTGCCGTCGCGATGGGTGGCGGCCGAGCCCGAGAAGAAGAAGTGAACAGGGTTGTGGGCATCGATGGCTGCCCCTCCGGCTGGGTGTGCTGCGAGATGGAAGTTGGTGCGCCCCAGCGCGCGTCGGCGCGTGTGTGCGCGACATTTGCCGAGGTGCTCGAAGCGTTCGCCGATGCGAGCGTGCTCGGTGTCGATATTCCGATCGGGCTGCCAGATGCCGGCGAGCGTGGCGGTCGCGAAGTTGACCGCGTGGCACGCTCGATGCTCGGACCGGCTCGCGCCAGCAGCGTGTTCTCTGCGCCGGTGCGTGCGGTCTTGGGCGCTACAAGCTACGCCCACGCACGCGAGCTCTCGGTCGCGTCGTCGGCGAGCGGGATTTCGCTCAGCGTGCAGGCCTTCAACATCGTCGCGAAGATCCGAGAAGTTGATGAGCTCATCTCGGTCGCGGCCCAGGGTCGTGTCGTCGAGGTTCATCCGGAGCTGTGCTTCGCGCAGATGAACGGAGGCGACGGCCTCGAACCCTCGAAGCAGACGCCCGAGGGGCGCGAGCTTCGCGCTCAGTTGCTCGCGGCCCAGGGCTTCACGACCGTCGCGACGGTCATTCGATCTG
Organism: Phycisphaerales bacterium; assembly: GCA_019747615.1. The sequence goes on along the minus strand of JAIEQQ010000243.1, from coordinate 6,613 downwards.
TGCCGCGTGGGCAGGCCGCGATCGATGACGTGCTGGATTCGATGGCGGCGTGCTGGACCGCGGGTCGCGTCGCGACGGGCGTCGCGAAGCGATTGCCCGAGGGCGAGCCGCCGATCGATTCGCGCGGGCTTCGGATGGAGATGTGGTGCTAGCGCTCGCTAGACCATCGGGATCAGCGCGTCCTTGACATCGCGTCTGGGCGTGTGCGGCGGGCGCTTCAGCACGTAGCCCATCCGCAAGACGATCTGCGGCGCCTCGGCCTCGGGCACAAGCTTGCGAAGGTGCGGGCGCAGCGATGGCAGCTCGACAGGTTGATTGAGATAGCTGGCGGTGATGCCCCACGCAGCGGCGCGGCAGAGGATGGCCGAGAGCGCTTGGCCGGTGTTGAGCCACTCCTGAGCCCGATCGTGCGGCGAGCCGAGGACCGCCAGCAGGGGCGAGTGCATGACGAGGTGCTCATCGGCGGCGCCCTTGCCCCGCCCGACATCGAACGTGCGCACGACCAGCGGGGCGATCAGCGATTCGAGCTCGCTGAAGCCCATGGCAAAGCCGGGCATTCCGTCCTTGGTGTGGGTGCGGTTGTGGTGCATCCACATGGCCAGCTCGCGTCGGAACTGCCGCGACTCGAACTGGAGCAGATCGGCCTCGGCGATGAGCTTGGCGAGCTTCGTGCGCTGCAGCGCCGTTTCGACGGGTTGAAACGTCACGCCGAAGCTGGAAGCGAGGCGAACGAACTCCTCGATCGCCACGCGCGGCACATCCTGCACGCGGAATCGTGTGCGCGTGGTCCGGCGCATCCGCAGCCCGTCAAAGATCCGCTGATCATGCGGGCCGGGCACAACGATCCCGCTGACGCGTACTCGCGCCAGCATGTCCGGCTCGGCGGAGCTGGGCAGCAGCTCGACTTGGTGCTTCATCCCGAAACGCTGCATGGCGATGCACAGGTGGTGCAGCGCGCATCCCACCGAGATCGTCAGCTCGCGATCGTGCGGATCAACGACCGGCAGTGCTCGGGATCGATCCGGATAAATCTCGACGTGGGACGCGCCCACCTTGAACTTCCAGGGCTGGGCGTTGTGGCTGCTCGGGGCGAGAACCGCGTAGCGAACGCAAAACAGGAGCTGATCACGCACGCTGCCGGCACGCGGGAAGTTGTCCTCGTCGATATCCCAGGCGCTGCCGGGCGTGAAGTGCTCGGGCTTGAGGGCCGGGAGTTCGATCGGTGCGCGAGAGCTCGCGCCTCTGCTCGCGCTTGTTCGATTCGAGCCTGTCGCGGCGCCCTTTGGGACATCCAGTGGCAGCAACTCTTCGCGACGATGGTCGCTCGCGTTCACACGGGTTCGTGACTTATTGGGCACGGCGTGTTTCCCCTGCTTCGTTGGCTCAAGACACTCATGGTCAAGGTGTCAATGTCGGACACCCTGAGCGGCGTCGTGTCGCAAGCCTATCGATCTGCTCAACGCTTGGCTTTCAGCCATGCGTGAAGTTTCGGCGCGTCCCAGGTGTTGATGCAGCGATCGCGGGGCAGCCAGCCGCGTCGGCTGGTCTGGACGCCGAACTTCAGATTGTCGAAGTCTTCAGGATGGTGAACGTCACAGTTGATCGCCAGCACGCAGCCGGCGTCAACGCTCTGGCGCACGTGCGTATCGCGCAGATCCAGTCGCATCCAGTGGGCGTTGATCTCCAGCGCGACGCTGTGTTGCTTCGCCGCCGCGACGAGCGTGGCCATGTCTGGCGAGAGGCCCGCGCGCCGGAGCACGAGGCGCCCCGTCGGATGGCCCAGGATGTGAACGAGCGGGTGCTCAATCGCGCGGAGCAGTCGCTTGGTCGCGGTGGTGCTGTCCTGCGTCAGGGCCGCGTGGGGCGAGGCGACAACGACATCGAGGGCCGCGAGCAGGTCGTCGTCATAGTCCAGCGAGCCGTCGCTGAGGATGTCCACTTCGCTGCCGGCGAGGATGGTGATGCCCTCGATCTCGTTGCGAGCGTCGTGGATCGCGCGGATGTGGGCACGCAGCCGCTCGGGCGAGAGGCCGCCGGCGATCACGCTGGACTTGGAGTGATCGGTGACCGCGATCGTGTGAAACCCGCGGCGTTTGGCCTCGCTCGCCAGCGCGACGATCGAGAGCACGCCGTCGGAGGCGGTGGTGTGCGAGTGAAGCTCGGCGCGGATGTCGCTGAGGCTGACAAGGGCCGCGGGCGTGCTGGCGGGTGGCGTGTCGAGGGCGAAGGCGCTGAGTTCGCCGGCATTCTCGCGCAGTTCGGGCGCGATGAATCGCAGGCCGAGCGCGTTGTAGATGGCCTCTTCGGTTTCGCTGGCGACGGGGGCGATGCCGCGTTTGTGCGGCGCTTCGGTGGTGGAGGTGTCCTCGGGGAAGAGGCCGTACTCATTGAGCGTGAGGCCCCGATCCAGCGAGCGCTGCCGCATCGCGACATTGTGCTCTTTGGAGCCGGTGAAGTACATGATCGCGGCCCCGAACGACGCTCTGGGCATGATGCGCAAGTCCACCTGCACGCGCGGGCCGGCCTGCCCAGTCGCCGGCGTGCTGTCATCAGACTCATCCCATCGCGATGAGAAACCCACGAGCATCTGCACGCTCGTGCGCGTTTCGGCGCTTCCACCGGCCACGACGCCCGTCACTCCCTTCATCGTGATGAACGCCTCGTGCGCCGCTTTGCTGATCTTCGCGTCGTCGGTCGCGAGCAACACATCAATATCGCCCACGGTGTCTTTGCCACGTCGCAACGAGCCGGCGAACGCCATTGGCGAGTCACCGACGATCGGGCGCAGCGCCGCCAGTACACGGTCAGCGACCGCGCTGGCCGGGCCGAGCCGCAATCGCTGGGCCGCCTCGACATGCAGCGCCAGCGACGCCTTGATCTTCTCGACCGCCTTGGCGCCCATGCGGGGAAGCGTGAGAATCGTGCCGTCGTCGATGATCCGCTGCAGGCTCGCGCGATCGACGACCTGTGCCTCTTGCCAGAGCATCCGCACGGTCTTGGGCCCGAGGCCGGGGACTTGCATGATGTCGAGCAAGCCAGCCGGCGTCGTCGCGCGCAGCTCGTCGAGCTCCTTGATGCGTCCGTCGCGCGAGTACTCGATGATCTTGTCGGCGAGCTTGGGGCCGATGCCTTCGATCTCCATGAGCGCGGGCTTGCCGCGATCGCGGGCGACGGCGCAGATGTCGGCCGGCCAGGCCTCGATGGCGCGTGCGGCGCGAGCGTTAGCGCTGGCGCGGAACGAGTCTGCGCCGTTGAGCTCCAGGAGCTTGGAGATCAGGTCCAGTTGCTCCGCCAGATGGGCGTTATCGCTCATGAGCGATGGTAGCGAACAGACGCGAGCGGCCGCGTTGATGGCGGGTGCTTACGCGTTGCCGCGCTTGCGATCGGCGGGGCGATGACCCGCTTCGGTCGTGCGTGTGTAGATGACGATGCGCTGCTCGATGAAGCCGTCGCCGGCGACGGGCGGGTGCACAAGGCGCACGGTCTGGTCTTCGGCGCTGGTCGCGAACTCGCGAACGATCTGGGCTTCGACGGCGCTGACGATGCCGGCGCGTTCAGCGGGCGGGACCAGCAGCAACGCCGCGAGCCAGCGCCGGGCCAGGTCGGGCGTCCCGTCGCGCAGCAGCTCAATGATCGCCCGAACGTGGTCGTTCGGCAGCGGCGTCCGCGATCCGGCGGGCTCGTCCCGCTGCGTCACCATCGGCTCGCGTCGCGCCGGCCCCGAGTCGGGCCGGGCCGTCGCCGCCTTTGGGGACCGTGACTCGCGGCGAGGATCCGGCGCTGAGTGATCGATTGTCGGCACGGGCGGTCTCCTGTGCGAGCGTCGGCGGCTGCGCGTGATTGCTCTCAGGTTTCGGGAGCGCTGTCGCGCTGGCAACGCGCAGGCGTGTCTCCAGCGTGTGAACAAACCGCTCGACGCGATCGAGCCGATCGCGCATGGTCTCGATGGCCACCGCCATGGCCGAGAGCAGCTCGCCCGGGCCGGCGTCGCGCAGCGATGCGGACTTGATCTCGCTGGCCCGCATCGGCCCCTGGCCCGAGAGCAGCCACTGGCCGTTGATGCCCTTGCGTTGGCAGAGGCGGATGATGAACTCGACGCTGGGTGATTGGCCGGACATGTAGCGGCGGGCGGTCTCGGCGTTGGTACCGGTCAGATCGCCGATCTCGCGATAGGTCATGCCCGCAGTGATCGCGGACAGGCGGTCATGGAGTGGTGATTCATCCACGCACGAAAGATAGCAGGAACGGATCAGGTTGACACAAGTTTGTGCGAAGCGGCGGGAACATTGGCTTCGTTCGCATAGGGCTGTGGAAGTAGGCATTGGGCACTGGGCATCGGGCACTGGGGAGAACACTGAGGGACTTTCCGTCGCGCGATGCCCAATGCCTAGTGCCCAGTGCCTAGTGCCTGATGCCCAGTGCCTTTCCCGGCTCATCCGACATCAGCAAGGCCGATCCACTTGCCGTGGGCGCGAAGGACGCGACGCCTGAGCAGGGCGTGCGCGGGTGACAGAAGTTTGGGGCTGGCACTGACGGTGGCTTCGGCGTCGCGTTTGGCGAGTGTGAGCAAATCCAAGTCTTTCGAAAGATCGACCACCTTGAAAGGTGGGAGGCCGGATTGGCGGAGGCCGATGACATCGCCGAAGCCGCGGAGTTCAAAGTCGCGCTCGGCGAGCTTGAAGCCGTCGGTCATGCGCGCAATGGCGCTCAATCGCGCCTCGGCGCCCTCGGTGATGGGGGCGCCGATGAGGATGCAGACGGAGGACTTACCGGCGCGCCCGACGCGCCCGCGGAGCTGGTGGAGCTGGGCGAGGCCGAAGCGTTCGGCGTCTTCGATCACGATGACGTTGGCATTCGGCACGTCAACGCCGACTTCGATGACGGTGGTGGCGACGAGGCAATCGATCTCGCCGCGCCGGAAGGCGTCCATGACGGCTTCGCGTGCGTCGCGTTTGAGTCGGCCGTGGACTTGGCCAATGCGTTTGCCTTTGAGGGAGCCGAGCGCGAGGTCGGAGGCGACTTGGGCGACGGAGCGCAGCGAAGTCTGAAGCGGCGCGATCGCGTTCGAACTCGCCTCCGGCCCCTCGATCCCATGATCCCTTGATCCCCCGGTCCCTTCCCCGATCCCCTCCCTCAGTCCCTCAATCCCCTCCTCCGCATCCGAGTCGATCGCGGGGACGACGACGTACGCCTGATCGCCTTCGTCGATGCGTTTGGCCAGATACGCGTAGACGTCGTGTCTGCTGGCGGGCGAGACGACGCGCGTGGCGATCTTCTTGCGCCCCGGCGGCAGCTCGTCGATCGTCGACACATCCAGATCACCAAAGAGCGTGAGCGCCAGCGTGCGCGGGATCGGCGTCGCGGTCATCACCAGTGTGTGCGGCGACAGCGGTCGTGCGGAGGCGTCGTCACCCTTCGATCGCAGAGCGGCCCGCTGATGCACGCCGAAGCGGTGTTGCTCGTCGATGATGATGGCCGCGAGGCTGTGGAAGCGGACGGTCTCGGTGAGCAGGGCGTGCGTGCCGATGATGAGGTCGACATCGCCCTTGGCGATGCGGGCCAGCAGCGCGGCCCGTTCGCGAGCCGGGAGCGAGCCGGTGAGCAGCGCGATGCGCACGCTGGAGCCGGCGAGCATCCGCGAGATGCCGATCATGTGCTGCTCGGCGAGGAGCTCGGTGGGGGCCATGAGGGCCGCCTGGTGCTTGCCGGCGACGCTCATGAGCATCGCGTAGAGCGCCACGACGGTCTTGCCCGAGCCGACATCGCCCTGGATCAGCCGGTTGGTGGGCGTGGGCTTCTGAAGGTCCGCTGCGATCTCGCGGACGACGCGATCCTGCGCGGGCGTGAGCGCGAAGGGGAAGCGGGCGCGGATGGCCTTGTCGATCTTGGGCGTCAGCGAGAGCGCCGGCGACTGCGTGCCCGCCATGCGCTCGGCGCGCTTCATCTGCACCGCCAGTTGGAGCATGAGCAGTTCGTCGTACGCCAGACGCCGGCGAGCCGCGGCGGCTTGCTCCTCGTCGCTCGGGCGATGGATCAGTCGATACGCCTCGGCGAGCTGGAGCAACCCGCGCTCGGCGCGATAGCCAGGGTCCAGGTGATCGGCGATCAGCGGCAGCGCACGATCCAGCACGCGATCGATCGTGATCTCGATCGTGTGCGACGGCATGGCCTCGCTGGCGGGGTAGATCGGGCGCAGGCGGGCCTCGTGCGCGCCGGGGTCTTTGGAGTCATCGGGGCCGAGGATCTCGTGCTTGGGGTTGGCGATCTGCAAGCCCGGGCCGAAGCGACGGGCCTTGCCCTTGACGCGCATGCGCAGGCCCGGCTTGATCTTGTCCTTGAGGTACAGGCCGTTGAACCACGTCAGGTCGATGCGGCCGGTGTCGTCGATCAGCACGGCCTCGAATCGCGGTCGGTTGCCCTTGGCGACCACGCGCGTCGCAGAGACCAAGCCTCGGGCGCTGACGATCGAGTCGGGCTTGAGCTGAGAGATCGGCGCTTCGGCCTCCTCGCGCTCGTGACGCGATGGCAGATACGCGATGAGCTGGCCGATATTGCGGATGCCTAGTTCGCGCAGCGATTCTGCCCGGCGCGGGCCAATCCCCGGCACGACCGT
>JAIEQQ010000714.1 GCA_019747615.1 Phycisphaerales bacterium | reverse complement strand
GACCTCCGGGTTATGAGCCCGACGAGCTACCAGGCTGCTCTACCCCGCAATCTGGATGGAGTTATAGCGCTTCCGGCGTCGTTCGTCAATGGGCGTGACGCTGCGCTGGCGATCCGGGCGGTTACTATCGGCGACTATGTCCGATGCCACCGCCCCACGCGAGGCTTCCTCGCACGCCGCCTCAAAGACCAACGTCCTCCTGCTCGGCTCCGGCGCGCGCGAGCACGCGCTCGCCTGGAAGCTCCGCCAGTCGCCCTCGCTCGGCGAGCTCTGGACCGACAGCCCGAAGAACCCCGGCCTTGCGGCTCTCTGCCGCCCGGCGGACTACCAGAACATCGGGCGCGACACCTTCCCCATCGAGAACTTCTGCACCAAGCACCGCATCGGGCTTGTCGTCATCGGGCCGGAAGAGCCGCTCGCCGCCGGGCTCGCCGATGCGCTGCTGGGCCAGCGATCCGCTGGCGAGGGCATCATTCTGAACAAAGCTCGCCCGGGCATGTCGGCCGAAGAAGCGACGAACCTCGTCATCGGCGGGACAGTCATGAACGCCGCGGTGCAGAACGTCTTTGGCCCGGTCAAAGCCGCGGCGAGACTTGAAGCGGACAAGGCCTTCGCCAAACAGTTGATGCGTGATGCCTCGATCCCCACCGCCGATGCGCGCGTCTTCACCGATGCCTCGAATGCCAAGGACTACATCGCGTCACGGACGGACGCGTATGTCATCAAGGCGGCTGGACTTGCCAAGGGCAAGGGCGTCTTCCTGCCGGATTCGCAGGCGGACGCGGCGAACATCATCGATCGCATCATGATCAAGAAGGAGTTCGGCGATGCGGGCAACACGGTGCTGATCGAGGAGCGACTCAAGGGGCGCGAGGTCTCGGTCTTCGCGTTGATCGATGGGCGGAACATCCTGCTGCTGGACGCCTGCCAGGATCACAAGCGGCTTCTCGACAACGCACGCGGGCCGAACACCGGCGGCATGGGCGCGCTGTGCCCCGCGCGCGCCATTGACGAACGCATCATGGATCGCGTGCTCCGCGAGGTCCTCGTGCCCACCGTCGATGCGCTGCGCCGCGAGGGTGTCGAATACCGCGGCGTGCTCTACGTCGGCCTCATGCTCACCCCCGCCGGGCCCAAGGTGCTCGAGTACAACGTGCGCTTCGGCGATCCGGAGTGCCAGGTGCTCATGGCTCGCATGGAGTGCGACCTCGTCAAAGTCATGCTCGCCACCAGCGGCGGCGCCAGCGGCAAAACCGGCGCAGGTCAGGGGCTCGACAGCGTCGAGATCGGCTTCAAGCCCGGCGCAAGCGTCTGCATCGTCCTCGCCGCCCCCGGCTATCCAGACGACCCCAAGCCCGGCGTGCCGATCCACGGCGTCGAACTCGCCGAGCGCGTGCCCGATGTCCAGGTCTTCCACGCCGGCACGCGCATCGACGAGCGAGGCCAGCTCGTCACCGCCCGCGGTCGCGTGCTCAGCGTCACCGCCCACGGCGCGACCGTCGATGAGGCGAGGCAGAAGGCGTATCACGCTGCGGACATGATCGAGTTCGCGGGCAAGCAGATGCGCCGCGACATCGGCACGGATGTTGTCGGTTGAGGGTGTGAACCGAGCGAGCGATCAGCCCATGATGAAGCCGCGGAGCGCGAATCCCACGCGACCGCCGGGGGTCGTGCGAGTCAGGCGGCAGCCCTTGATCGCGCTCAGCGCGTGCGCGGCGCTGGCAAAGCCGACCGGGCCGAGGCCGGTTTCAAACAGATCATCCCATGACGGATCGACATCGAGGATGACTCGCGACACGCGGATCAGCGGCTCTTCGGCGCGAAGGCCCGTCGCGAGCTGGTATCCGATCGTCAGGACCGAGCGGACTTCGGCGGCTTTGGCATCCGCAAGGCTTGCTGGTGCCGGCGCGGCCGAAGCGCCGCGTGCGATGCCGTAGTGCTCGATGAGCAGGCTGCCGCGCCGATCGGCGAGAATCTCGCGCATGGTGATCTCGCCATGCGAGAGCGAGCGCTCGTGCGCGGCCAGGACGCTGACCATGAGCTGGTCCATGGCGCGCCGTGCTTCTTCAAGGGACAGGAAACCACCGCGACGCCGCAGGAGGGCGTCGAGGGAGACCAGGCCGTCCTGATCGCCGGTGAAGGGCGTGACAACCCAGACGCAGCCGGAGTTGTCGACCCAGGAGTCTTCGATCTTCAGAACGTGGGGGTGCTCGAAATCGCGAACAGCCGCGAGAGCAGCAAGGAGCCGACCGGCGGAATCGGGCTCGGCGGGGTCATTGTTCAGGCAATGGACGACGTGGCTGGTCTGGGCGCGTTCGTGGAGCGCAAGCCAGCGGTCACCGAGGACACCTCGGGGCAGTTCGCGAGTCAGAATGTAGGGGCCAGCCGCGGGGCGGGCGTCCAACTCAAGCATGTGTGGGCCTCGTCTAGGAAGAGTATATCGGTCAGGAAGGCGTGCGGCATCGAAGGGACGCCGCGGAATGACGTAGGGGTGGGGGTGAAGCGGGTGTGATCGGGTGCGGTGGCCCGACGGCGGCTTGGCCGATACAGGAAAACCCGTAATAATACGAACAAATTACGAACTTCAAGAACCCCTAGGTCACTTCTCGCTTCGGTGGTGTCTTTCGGGTATTCTTCATGCCCTGACCCGTTCCCGTTGCAGTTGATTCAGAGGATCTCACCATGACCACCGCCGCCACCATGCCGAACATCGCGCCGTCCTCACAGGGCGACCCGCTCCAGTTGATTGATGTCGACTACGTGCGGTTTCACGTCGGCAACGCCAAGCAGGCGGCGTTTTTCTACGCCCACTGCTTCGGCTTCCAGATCGAGCAGGTCAGCGACCTGACCACCGGCTCGCGCGACTCTGCGACCTATCTGCTCACCCAGGGGAACATCCGCTTCCTCCTTACCAGCGGCCTGACGGTCGAACATCCGGCGTCGATGGAAGTCGCGATGTACGGCGACGGCGTCAAGGACGTCGCCTTCACCGTGTTTGACGCCGAGAAGGCGTTCGATCGCGCCGTCAAGAACGGCGCCTCTGTCGCCCCCGGCGGCGAGCCCCGCACCATTCGCGACGCCCACGGCACCGTCACCACCGCCAGCATCCGCACCTACGGACGCTGCATTCACACCTTCGTCAGCCGCACCGGCCGCTACGACCTGCCCACCGTGAAGCAGGGCGGCGTCTTCTCGCCGAGCTTCAAGCGCCTCGACGGCGGCGTCGCGAACATGCCCGCAGACGGCGCCGTCGGCTGTGCGCCGCAGTCGGGCATGGGCACGAGCATTCTTTCGATCAACGACTACAACCGCAAGAACCCCTGCGGCCTGAAGTACGTCGATCACCTCGTCGGCAACGTCGAGCTCGGCAAGATGAACCACTGGGTGAAGTTCTACGAGGACGTGCTCGAGTTCAAGATGTTCATGCACTTTGATGACAAGGACATCTCTACCGAGTTCTCCGCGCTGATGTCCAAGGTCATGTCCAGCGGCAACGGCCTGATCAAGATGCCGATCAACGAGCCGGCCGAGGGTAAGAAGAAGAGCCAGGTGCAGGAGTTCCTCGATTGGCACTGCAACACGCCGGGCGTCCAGCACTTGGCGCTGCGGACGGACGACGAACTGCACTCGATCGCCGCCCTGCGCAGCCGCGGCGTGGATTTCCTCACGCTCCCCCCGGCCTACTACGACAAGGTGTGGGACCGCGTGAACACCATGCTGAAGCAGCACGGGCACGAGGCCGTCCGCGAGGATCACACCCGCGTGCGCGACCTGGGCATCCTGGTGGACTCCGACGACGAGGGCTACTTGCTGCAGCTCTTCACCAAGCCGCTGCAGGACCGCCCGACGCTGTTCTTTGAGATCATCTGCCGGCGTGGTGCGCAGAGCTTTGGCAAGGGGAACTTCAAGGCGCTGTTCGAGGCGCTGGAGCTGGAGCAGGAGCGGCGGGGGAATCTGTAAGCGGTTGATCGCTTCGGTGTGTGCTCGGGATTGGTGAGCGGCGGGCCCCGGGCGTGTACGAACGGACCGATGATCCGTCGGGAGCCACCGCATGGATCTCGGCAGCCCGTGGGCGATCATCTCGGGTTTGTTCATCGGCCTCGTCGGGCTGGTGATGCTGAACTACGGACGCAAGGAGCTGAACCTGCGCGTCGCGCTGGCGGGGCTGGCGATGTGCGTGTACCCGTACTTTGTCACGTCGCTGCTGATGACCTTGCTCGCGTTCTTCGCCATCGGCGGCGGGCTGTGGGCGTGGCAGCGGTTCTACCCGGATTGACTCGCAGCGGGACTCGGCCCACCCTCCCCCGGTCCCTCCCGGGGGAGGTGCCGCGCCTCGCGGCGGAGGGGGCGAGACTGCGACATACTCGTGATCACAACAATCGCCCGGAGCCGAACGCCCCCTCTGGCTCGCGGACTCGCCATCTCCCCCGGTAGGACCGGGGGAGAGTGGGACTCAGCACTCATCGCCCAGCACTGGCCTCAAGAGCTCGCCGCATCACCCCGACCGCATACACCCCCGCGACCGCCTGCAAAAACCGCGGGAAGTCTACCGGTGAGCCGTGGTCGGCGTTGTCGCTGATCGTGCGGATCACCGCCATCGGCACGTTGTGCTCGTAGCACACCTGCCCAACGCTCGCGCCCTCCATCTCCACGCACAGCGCCCGCGGCACTCGCGCCTTGATCCCTCTCGCCACCTTCACGCTGGAGACAAACTGGTCGCCCGTCGCGATGTCTCCCTCAAACACCCGCGGCTTCGTCACGCCCAGTTCGACGCGAGACCGCGCATCCAGCGCCGTCGCAGCGTCTGACCGCACGAACGCCCGCGCGCCCTTGAGCAGTATCGCCCGCAGCGCTCGATCGGTGTCCAGGTGCGTGCGGCCCAGCAGCGGGATCTCCATCGGCGCAAACAGCGGCGATGCGTCCAGATCGTGCTGATACAAGCGACGCGCAACGACCAGATCGCCCACGCGCACGCGCTCATCAAGCGAGCCGGCGACGCCGGTGAAGATCAGCGCGTCGCACTTGAAGGTCTGGATGAGGTGCGTCGCGCTCACCGCGGCGGCGACCTTGCCCCAGCGACTCTGCGCGATCACGACGCGCTGGCCGAAGAGATCGCCACTGACGAACTCCCGCCGCGCGATCGTGCGTGATCTCACACGCTTCATGGCGTGGACAATCGAGGCGACTTCTTCGTGCATAGCGCCGAGGATGCCGAGCGTCTTCATGACGCGAGGATACCCGGCGAGCCCGGCCTGATCAGCCCCCGCTCGGCACGCCCGCAAGCGACCCCTCGCCCGACTGCCGGCGCTTCTGACGACGCAGCGCGATCACCGTCAGCACGATCGCGATGCCCAGCAGCAGCACGAGCCCGAACACCAGCGGCAGCAGGATCGCCAGCAAACTCGTGCCGATCGCGGCCCCGCTTTCGATCGTTGCGAAGATCGGGTTGCCGAAGCCGCCGGTGGTGATGGTGCTGGCGGCGCGAAGGACCACGGTGGAGGATTGCACCGCCGCCGCGGCACCGCCGCCGACGATGATCGCGGCCGCCCAGCGGAGCATGTCGCCCTGCGGCGTGGTTGTAAAGCTAAACACACTGGCGGCGGCAATGGTGCCGGCGATGATCGCGGCCGGCGTCGCGGCGACATCCAGGGCATTATCAAGCCAGGGCACCCAGTACGCCGCGATCTCCAGGCCGCTTGCGATCAGCAGCGCGATGAGCGCGAAGTCGCTGGTGAGCCAAGACATGCTCGTACCAATCGAGACTGCGCCGGCCCGCTCTGCAATGCAAAGCACCAGCAGCGGCACAAACACACGGAAGCCGCACGACGCGGCGAGCCCGACCCCGATGATGACCGAGAGCACGATGTCCATACACATCCCTCCGAGCGCACATGGGTGCGATACGAGAGTATATTCGGCGGGCGGCACAAATGGTTTCACGCAGAAGGGATTTGTTCGCACTGTGAATCTGGCGAAGCCGCGGCCCAGGGCGCTTCAAGATCCGCTCATTCGGGACCGCCAGCGAAGTCGTCGCGAAGAACCGACGGGATGTCGCGGGCTCCGTGAAGCACGCGGATGACGAACACAACGTCGGCATCGACGGTGTAGAACGCGGAGTAGTTTCGGAAACCGGACACGGTGCATCGTCGCACGGTTCGAAGGCGCGGATGATCGAGTTCGATGATGGGCCATCGCTGCGGATGCTCTCGGATGAGACGAAATGTCGCGTCCACCGCCGCGTAGAGACGCATCGCGTGCTCCTCGCTGTTCTGCGCGATGTAGAGGGCGGCCTCATCGATGTCGGCGTCGGCGGCCGGGAGGATTCGGAGCGAGAAGTTCATCGCTTGGACTTGCTCGCCTTGATCCGTTCGCCCAGGGCACGAACCTTGTCCGGCGCGTAGCTGTCAGTGAAAGGAACTGGCGTGCCGCTGTCCAAGCCCTCGATGAGCTTCGACGCGAGCGCGGCCTTTGCCTGCTCTCGGTCCTGCTCACGCAGGAGTTTCTCGCGGATCGCCTCGCGTACAAACTCACTCGCGGACCCGTAAACGCCGGAAGAGACTTTGCCGTCGACGTACCGCTTCAGAACCTCGGTGAGCGAGACGTTCATCGTGACAGTGCTTGGGTCGGCCATGATGAAAGTGTACATCAGTCGCCAAGGATTGGCAAGCCTTGGCTGATTCCACACGATCGAGACGTCGCGAGCTTTCTCGGACGTGCATCGCGCACCGGCGCGATCGCCGATCCATCATTTGATTGCGGTTGGGCAGCCACGGGGCTTGCTTGGCGCTAAGCCTCGACGGTCAACGGAGCCAGCGACCCGCGCGGCTCCGGCACTTCGGCGATGCGCTTGACGATCGCGTCGTTGAGCTGGAGGCTGACGTACTTGCGGCACTGGCGCAGCGCGGCTCGAATGCTCTTGGCCTCGCTGGAGCCGTGGGCGATCAGGCACATGCCGTTGACGCCCAGCAGCGGGGCGCCGCCGTGCTCGTGGTAGTCGTTCTTGCGGAACATCTCTTTGAAGATGGGCTCGAGCTTGAGCATGAGATCGGGGTCGGCGTTCATGACCTCCGAGCAGATGCCCTTGATGAGTTGGCTGGCCATGCCCTCGGCCATTTTCAGCAGCGTGTTGCCGACCAGGCCGTCGGTGACGACGACATCGCAGATGCCGCTGAACAGGTCGCGACCTTCGACGTAGCCGATGTAGTTGATCTGCGGCGTGCCCTTGAGCAGCAGGTGCGTCTCGCGGATCAGGTCCGTGCCCTTGCCCTCTTCGCTGCCGATATTGATCAGCCCGATCCGCGGCGACTGCACCTTGTTCACGACCTTGGCGACCGTCTCGGCCATCAACGCGTACTGCCACAGGTGATTCGGGCGCGGCTCAGGGTTCGCGCCCGCATCGGCCAGCACAACCGAGCCGTAGAACGTGGGGATCGGCACCGCAATGCCCGGACGATGCACGCCCGGCAGGCGACGCATGAACTGCATCGCAGACGCGACGCACGCGCCGGTGTTACCCGCAGACACCACGGCGTCGCAACGGTTCGCCTCTCGCTGCGAGCCCAGGGCCGCCATGCGGTTCAGCGACGAATCTTTCTTGGCACGCACCGCGGCGACCGCGGACTCATCCATCCCGATCACTTCGGTCGTGTGGACGATCTCGAAACGCTTGTCGCTGCCGAAGCCCGCCTCGCCAAGCCAATCGCGGCACGTCGGCTCATCGCCGACCAGCACCAGCACATCGCCCGGCGCAAGCTCATCAACAGCCTGGATACAGCCTTTGAGAATCGCATCGGGGGCGTGGTCGCCGCCCATGACGTCAACTGCCAGACGCATGCGGAAGATCCTTCACTGAAGGGAGAGGCGGGGGAGCGGTGCCGCGGCGATGTCACCCGCGGCAAAGTACAGCGAACGGCGCGGCGCGGGAGGACACGGCGTCCGAGAACCTGCCGGCGGCGAAAACAACGCGGGCGCAGCGTATGTGCCGCTGCGCCCGACGGGGACTGCAATTACTTCTGATCGATGCCGATGCCGAGCTTGGGCACGCTGATCCGCAGGCCGGCGCGGACGTAGCCGCTCTCGGCGCTGACGCGATGGTGCTGCTTGGGCATACCGGAGATCGGGCAGGTGGTGACGGTGATCGGGGTCATCGCGTGGTGGTTGCGACGACGACGAGTGCGGCCGTAGGAGACTTTTTGATTCGGAAGCATGCTCGGTTCCTCAACTGCGGACAGGACAATCGGCCGACCCGGATCGAGCGCCACAACGGCGCGGATGCGGAGAGAAAGATAGGGGGGTTGGTGCGGTGGGTCAATCGGCGGGGGGAAGTGGCAGAGTGGCAAAGTGGGAGAGTGGGAAAGTGGTGGGTGGTGGGGTTTGGGGGGGGGTAGGGCGGGGGGGCGGTAGTTACGGTGTGGCGGTTTGAC
>JAIEQQ010000178.1 GCA_019747615.1 Phycisphaerales bacterium | reverse complement strand
ACGTATCTACGCCCAATCACAACCGCCGCCGACAGGCCACCTTGCCGAACGTGTGGATCGCCTTCTGCATGATCTCGTCGTGGATCTGGATCATCCGCGCCCCGCGCCCCACCGCGCGCTCAGCGCTGGAGATGTTCATCGTCGCCCGGATCGGGTCCACGGTTGATCGCTCCACCGTGTTCTGCTGAAGCGTCGAGGCGGTTGAGAGCGTCCGCCGCGCCATCGCGTCGGCGGGAACGCCGAGCAGGCTGTCGCCGTGCTTCTTCAGGGCCGAGCGATCGCCAACGTCAACGACGTGGATCCTCCCGGCGATCTTGTTGTCCTGGCGCACAGTGCCGTCGCCATCGATCCGCACGGGCCGGGATGCGTCGAGCGTGATCGGGCGGTCTGCGTTGTCCAGCACCGGGAAGCCACTGGTAGACTGCACAAGGAAGCCCTGGCGATTGATCGTCAGTCGTCCGTCGCGCGTCAGCTTGAAGCTGTCGGGGCTCGAACCCTGCGACTGCCGCACCACCATGAACCCCGGCCCGTTGATGCCGACATCCAGCGGGTTCGGCGTCGGCTCGAGCGTGCCCTGGCCGGTCGACACGCGTGTCGGCGCGAGCATCACGCCCGCCCCCAGCGCCTCCAGCAGCTTGTTACTCGGCAGGCTTCCAACGCCATCCTCAACCCGCACAACATCGCGCTGGCGCGTGGCGGGGATGTCGCTCTTGAAGCCGACGGTCGACATGTTCGACAGGTTGTTCGCAAAGACGTCCATCCGGTACAGGGCCGTCTGCATCCCGCTGGCGGAGATGTTCAGTCCGTAGTTCATGCGCAGTCTCCACGCGACTCCCTGCGCGTCGGCGCAGATTGTGCGTCATCAGCCGCCCGATCCTCGGGGTGAGCCGTCGCCCGCTCGCTGCTGATGACCCGGGCCTCATGACACGCCGCCGCGAGGCTCGCGAGCCGTCGAATCCGCCCGCCCAGCGTGCGCAAATCCCGCACCGGCAGCGGTGCAGCGCCCTCGGTTCGAGACGTCGGACGCGGCATCCCAGCCCCCGCGGCCCCCCCGCCCATGAACGCCGGCCGATCAACCGCCTTGTCTTCTCGAATGGCCATCGCGATCCTCGCTGGTAAAGGCGGACTCCGCCGCCAGCGAGCACCAACGCAACCGTCATGCCACAGCGTTCAGCCGTCAGCCTTCAGCCGTCAGCCCTCAGCCCTCAGCCCTCAGCCCTCAGCCCTCAGCCCCCAGCCCTCCCGTCCTCGTCCGTCCCCCTCCGCGTTCCTCCGTGCCCCTCAGTCCTCTCCGTGTACGTTTCCCCGCCCATCACTCATCACCGCCCCAATCGCCCGCTCCACCACCGCCCCCGGCACATCCGCCACCACGCGGCAGCCCCCGCCCGTCGTCGGCAGCACCAGCCGCATCCGCCCGGACGCCACCTTCTTGTCATCCATCATCCGCGTCGCGATCTCAGCCGCGCTCGGCAGCCCGCGCACCCGTGTCGGCAACCCGACGCGCACAAGCATCTCCGTCACACGCGATGACACCCGCGCGCCCGCGGGCGCAGAAAGCAACCCGAGCTCCTCACTGGCCACGCACGCGCAGATCAGCCCCAAGCCGATCGCCTCGCCGTGCTTCAGGGGCGACTTCTGGCGAGTTCGAGCACCGGCGCCGCCCTCCCACGAGAGCCCCGGCAGAGTCTCGATCGCGTGCCCGAACGTGTGCCCCAGGTTGAGCATCATGCGTCCCCCGTCGGGCTTCGTGCTCGTCTCGCGCTCGTCGCGCTGCACGATGCGGGCCTTGCACGCAACATTGCGTGCGACAAGTTCCACCACCGCCGCAGGCTCAAGCCGCAGCACCGCGCCCGCGTTCGCCTCCAGCCAAGCCCAGAGTGATCGATCGCCCAGCGCCCGGCCGATGAGCGCGTGCTTGATGCACTCAGCAAGCCCGGAGCGCAGCTCGCGAGCAGGCAGCGTCGAGAGCAGCGCCGTGTCGCACACCACCAAGCGGGCCGGGTGGAACGCGCCGACCATGTTCTTCAGCAGGCGTGCCTCGCCATCGCCCGCAGCGCCAGCGCTCCCCGTCCGATCGTCACGATCATCGCCCACCAGCAGATTCACCGCGGTCTTGCCGCCCACCGCCGCGTCCACCATCGCCAGGAGCGAACTGGGGAACTGCAACACGTCCACGCCGCGCCGATACACGCTGGCAGCGAACCCCGCAAGATCCGTCACCACCCCGCCGCCGAGGGCGATGACGCAATCCGTCCGCTCAAGCCGCAGGCGGGCCGCATCCGCCAGCACATGCTCCAGCGTCGCCAGCGACTTGTGTCGCTCGCTGGCGTTCACGGCACAAACGCTCGACCGCAGCCCCGCAGCCTTGACCATCGCCATCATTGCCTCGACCGAATCACCGGCGCGATCGAGCCCGGAATCGACGACAATCAGCGCCGCGCGCCGCCCGGCCAGCGCCGCGCCGATCGCCGGAGTCGCGCGAGCGATCAGCCCGTGCCCGATCACAACCTGATACTTGAACGGCGCGATCCCCGCCGAGCGAACGTTGAGCGAAACGTCCGTGGGCAGCGAAGCGCCTCCGGCGCTTGGCGTCGCGCGAGCGTCAGCGTCAGCGCCCGACCTCGGTCGCCGCGGCCGTGACGTGCGAGCGGGCTTCAAATCAATCCGCCCGCTCTTACTCGTTCGCTTGGCCATGATCGGCGCGCTCCAGACTGCACCCGTGGTCGATCAACAACACGATCTGACGCTTGCCCGTGCCCGCAAAGCCCATCGGCGAGCAACGTCGCGGCCCCGCGTCGAAACGCGCCAACATCACACCATCGGCTCGTACCGCATCACCTGCTGGATCGTGTTGTTATCGTTCATAATCAGCACTTTCGGGCGGTTCGTCGCATACTCCTCGTCGGTCATGTCCGCGTAATGCATGATGATCACGCGATCGCCGGGCTCCACCAGGTGAGCCGCGGCTCCGTTCAGCTCGATCTTCCCCGACCCCGGCTCGCCCTTGAAGATGTAGGTCTCGAAGCGCTCGCCGTTGCGGCAGTTGGCGATGCTCACCGCGTCGTTCACGCGCATGCCGCACGCCCGCAGCAGCGTCTCGTCAATCGTGATCGACCCGATGTAATCCGGCCGGGCCGCCGTCACGCGGGCCATGTGGATTTTGGAATGCAGTACTTTTCGGAGCATATGGAGATGGGGAAACGTGAACGTGAACGTGAAACGAACCAAACCAACTGAGCGCGATGCCTCGAATGTGCGATGTGGCCCTGTGCGATGCGGCCCTGACTCCAGGCTACTCCCGCTCCGTCCGCGTGCGGGACCGTGCCCGGGCCTTGGCTTCGTCCGTGGCGCGCCGTGAGTCTTCCGCCTCGCCGCCCTCGCGGGCTGTGCCGGCCTGACCGCCTCGGATCGTCGGTGCGCCGTCCTCCCAGTCGATCCGCTGGGCGCCCTCGTGGATCGTCTCGAGGTCGTAGTACGCGCGCGTCGAGGGCTCAAAGACGTGAACGATCGTGTCGATGCAGTCCACGACGCTCCAAGTCGTGCGCGTGTCGCTGGCGCTGGATTTCACCGGCTCGCCCCGCTCGCGTGCAAGCGCCGCGACCGCGCCGGCGACCGTGGACATCTGGCGATCGCTCGTGCCGCTGGCCAGCACGAGGTAGTCCGCAAGGTGGCTCTGCTGGCGAACGTCAAGCACCACAATGTCGGTGCAGTTGAGCCCGCGCAGCAATCGAGCAGCTTCGATCGCGAACGCCGGCGAGCTGACAGGCAAGCGATACGGAAGCGCCTGCGCCGCGGCGGAAGCCGCCGCCTTGCTCCCCTTGGCCCCCGGCCCCGCGGGTCGAGAGCGTGCGCCGGGCCGCGCCCGAACGCTGATCACCTTGGCCGCCTCGCGCTGAGCCGCGGGTCGCACCGCCCGAGCCGCCTTGCCGCTGGCCTTCGCCGGAGCCTGGCTCTTGGCGGTCGCGGCGCTCTTGGTCGCTTGTGCCGGCGCCTGTGCGCTGCCGGGCTTCTTCGTGGTGCCGGCCTTCTTGACCGCTGACGCGGGGGCTGTGCGCGTCGCCGCTTTGCGGGGCGTGGGCTTACCGCTCGCAGGCTTGCCAGCCGCTGCGGGCTTGCCACGCTTCGCGCCGCCGGTCGCCGCAGCGCCGGGCGCTCCGCGTTCGGCGGATCGTGCCGGTGCCTTCGCAGGTGAGGTCTTCGAGGATGGAGTTTTCTTGCTGGGCTTGGCCATGGTCGCTTTCGTCTAAGGTCACCACCGGTCCCCGCGGCGTCTGTCTGCCGCGTGTCGCGGCAGTTGAGCCGGAGGTCGATCGTATCGGTACGATCGGCCGATGCCCACCCGGATCCACAACTCCCTTGGACTTCGCCGGATCGCCCGAAACGGGGCGGCGGATGCCGCTCGCGGCTCGCTCCGAATCGGTCACCCGCAAAACGTATCACAATGACTACTCGCCTCACACTCGGCGTCTGCACCTTCAACCGCGGCCCCGCCATCGTGCAGACGCTGGAGGCGATCTGCGCCATGAGCCGCGTGGACGGGCGCGTCGCCGAACTCGTGGTGATCGACAACGCCAGCACGGACGACACGCCCGCGATCGTTGACGCGTTCATCGCACGCGCGGCTGCCACCGCCGCCACGCCGACCGCCGACTCCGCGCTACCGATCCGTCGAGTCGTCGAGCCGCGCCAGGGGCTGGCCCAAGCGCGCCGTCGGTTGATCGAAGAGGCCCGCACCGAACTCGTCGCGTTTCTCGACGACGACGTGCTGCCAGATCCGGCGTGGGCGCAGGCCATGCTCCGCGTCATGGACCAGCACCCGCGCTGCGGCGTTGCCGGCGGCAAGGTCCGCCTCAAGTTCGAGACCGGCCCGACCAAGATCGCTCTGCGCTACGCCTCGTTCCTGGCCCGCCAAGACCTCGGCGAGACCGAGCTGCTGGTGAGCGAGCCGACGCGATCGCTCGTCGGCGCCGCGATGTGCCTGCGCAAGCCCAGCGTCATCGCCACCGGCTGGCTCGAATCGCAGTCCATGCCCGATCGCCAGGGCGCAACCCTCAGCAGCGGCGGCGACAACGAGCTCTGCATCCGCCTCCGCCGCAGCGGCTTTGAGATCCGCTACACGCCCGCCGCCATCGTGGATCACCTCATCCCCGAACGCCGCCAAACCGTGGAGTACCTCGCCAAGCTCGGCGCCGGCATCGGCAGCTCCATCCCGTTCATCAAGCTGCTCGCCCACGACGCCCCAACGCCGCAATGGGCTCAGACGCAGCTCCGCCTGGCGCAAACGCGCCAGGCCCGCGCCATGATTTTCGAATGGCGCCGCGAGTACCGCCCCATCCGCCTCGCCGAGCACGAGGGCCGCGTCGAAGGCTGGCGGCGCGTGCTGGAGAAGCTGGGGGGGAGCCGAAGGGCCGAGGTGTGAGGGCCGAGGGCCGAGGCGGCGTCCGTCAGAGCCGCGTGCGCGAGCACGCGGACCCGTGCAAGCGTTTCGAGATGAGCCTCGATGCCGACGTGGCCCAGATCGCCGAGCACGCCCTGGGGAGCGGAAAGGTTGCGAGCGGCACGCGATCCATCGTGACAGCCTCAGCGTCAGGTTCGTTCCACGTTCACGTTCACGTTCACGCCCCCCTCGGCCATTCCACCCCTCACCCACCGCGTCGGCTCCTCCTGCGTGCTGATCGTCAGCGGATAGTCCGCGCCCGCGTGCAGCGATGCCACCAGGTGCGGGCAGTTGCACTCTTGCGAGAGGTGCAGCAGCACCACATGATCCTGCGGCTGGATCGCGTGGATCGCCTCCAGACACTCCTCATTGCTCAGGTGCCCCCGACCGCCCATGATCCGGCGTTTCAGCGCCTCTGGCCGCGTGCTTGCCAGTTGCAATGTCGGGCAGTAGTTGGATTCGATCGCAAGGATCGACACGTGCCGCAGGTGTGCGATCAACGCGGGCGTCGCGCGCCCGAGGTCCGTCGCGTAGCCGATGCCCGTGCCCGCGCCGCCGCGGCCGTTTGCCACAGCCCACGCCCGCTCGCGCGCCGTCGTCAGCCGAAACGCGGCGCACCCATGCTGGTCGTGGCTCATCATCAGCGGCGAGGCCTCAAGCCCCACACGCGTGCGAAACGCACCGTCAAACGAATGAAACCGCCCCCCGTTTAGGTTCATCGCCCGCGCCCGATCCCTCGACCTCCGCGGCACAAACACCTCGCACCCCATCGGCAGCTTCGGCCGCTCGCCGCACCAGCCCGGATGACAATGGTCGTGGTCCAAATGCGTGATCAGCACCGAGCTGGTGAGCTCCAGCGCAAGCCCGATGCCCTCCAGCCGCGCACGCGTGCGGCGAGGCGAAAGCCCAAGGTCAATCAACACCAGCCGCCGATGCGCGTCCACCGAATCGCGCAGACCCGAGGCACCGCCGTCGGAAGTGTTGTCATCATCACCACCCACCCACACCGCGGCGCAGTTGCCCGATGAGCCCGACGCAAGCACGCACAGACCCGGCAGCGGAGGGAGCGGGGGATTCGCGATGCACGCAGGGGTCGCAAGCGCTGGTGTCAGAAGTGACCGCGGCATGCCCGCACCCATGCGCAGCGTTCCCGATCCCGCCGAAGCCCCAGACCCAATCGCCGATCGCACCCCTCGCGCCACGCCCACGCCAGCGTCAGCCCCCACCCCGAACAACGGCATGGTCAACGCGTTACCCACAACCAACGCTCCACGCAAGCGCCCTAAACCGCTGTCCTTTTCACGTTCACGTTCACGTTCATGTTCATGTTCGGCTTCAAGTTCCCGTTCCCCCTCACCCCTCACCCCTCACCCGACTCATTCTCCGTATCGTGCGATGTCGACGCATACGGCGCGATCGCCCGCGTTGACGTTCGCACAAAGTCGTACAGCTCCATCACCGGGCCGCATGTCTTGCCGATCTCCAGCAACCGCTCCATCATCTCGGCGCGCTGCGGCCGAGATCGGATCGCCTCGCGAAACGCGCGCCGCACCGTCGTGATGTCCTCGCGCGGCATCCCACTGCGGCGCATCCCGATCACGTTCAACCCCGCCATCCGGTTCCGCCCCCACACCAGACAGAACGGCGGCACCTCCGTCGAGATCGCCGATGCTCCGCCAATAAACGCCAGCCGTCCAATTCGGCAGAACTGATGCACCACCGCACCGCCGCCGATCGTCGCGCGATCGCCGACCTCGACATGCCCGCCCAGCGCCGTGTTGTTCACAAGCACAACGTCATCGCCGATCATCGAGTCGTGGCCCATGTGGGCCGAGACCATCAGAAAGCATCGGTTGCCCACGGTCGTCGGGCGCGGCTTGCCGTTGCCCGCCGCGTGGATCGTGACGCCCTCGCGAAGCAGGCAGTCTTCGCCGATCTTGACCCCGGGCGTGCCGAGTTCGGGCTTAAACTTCACATCCTGCGGCGCAAAGCCGATGCTCGAAAACGGGTGGACCACGGTCCGGGCGCCGATCTCGATCGGGCCCTTCAGGTACGTATGGCCGATGAGGCGGACGCCATCGCCCAGTTTCACCGGCCCGTCGATCGTGCAATACGGCCCGATCTCAACGTCTTTGCCGAACTCAGGCTTCCCGGAAATCGCCGCCGAGGGGTGAATCGTGGTCATCGCCGATGGTAGGGACAGCCCGCGCACTCAAACCACATCGTGACCACATCGTGCGGCCAACATCCGTCGCCGTCGTCTCGGACATGGCACAATTGGTCGTGACGAACCACGACGCCCAACCCGACGCCTCGCTGCGCTCGTCTCACCTGCTCCGCGTCGTGGACCTCGGCGTCGTCGGCTATCGCGACGCCTACGCGATCCAGCTCGCCGAGGTGCAGCGTCTGCTCGATGCACGCCAGCACGCCAGCGACACCTCGACCAACGCGATCCCCGCCCCCGGCCCCGTCGGCACGCTCCTGCTCCTGGAGCACCCGCCAGTGATCACCATCTCGCGCCGCGCCGGAGCCGCGGCGCACCTCAAGGCCTCGCCAGAACTCCTCGCACGACACGCCATCAGTCTCGAAGAAACCGATCGCGGCGGCGACATCACCTACCACGGCCCCGGCCAACTCGTCGTCTACCCCATCCTCGATCTCAACCGCCTTCACCTCCGCCTGCACGACTACATGCGGGCGCTGGAAGAGATCGTGATCAACGTGTGCCGACGCGTGGGTGTTGAGGCCCACCGCGACCCGACCGCCACCGGCGTCTGGGTGCGACCCGAAGGGAGCGAGCCGCCGGCCAAAGTCTGCGCCATGGGCGTCCGCATCCGCCAATGGATCAGCATGCACGGCCTGGCCATCAACGTCTCGCCGAATCTCACACACTTCG
>JAIEQQ010000046.1 GCA_019747615.1 Phycisphaerales bacterium | reverse complement strand
CAGCACACTCAAAGCCGCGCCGCCCACGCCCATGATCGCCACTGCGGTCCGATCGACGCTGGCATCGAACTTCGGCGTTGGGCTGGTCACGAACGTCCACTTCGCGCCGCCGATCGTCACGGGTGTGGCCCGTTGAAAGACCGCGCCCGCAGCGTCCGACGCCTCGATCGTTCCATTCCCTGCGGCAAGCTGCTTGGCCAAGTCGAAGAGCTGGCGATCCGTGCTCGCTCGATCTCCCTCGAAGATCTTCAGGTCAAGTTGTCCGTTCACCGCGTCGGGCACGCCCGCCAGGGCTTCATCAAGGATGATCGGTGTGTAGATCAGCCCGACGAGCGCGGCCATGCGTTCTTCCGGCGTGGTCGGCTTGGACCCGTTCTTGTACACCGGCAGCAGATAGATGAAACCCTTCTGGTCCTTGCCATCCTGCCAGAGCGTCGTCTGGGCCGACATGGCTGGCTGCCCCGACGACGCCGCTCGTTCGGCAGCTTCGCGCCGGATCGGGTCCGACCCGACATTGATGCCCCAGACCGCCGCGTTGCGGTCCTTTGGAAAGCAGTGCTTGATGATGTACATGTCCGGTGCGAGCTGCGGTTCCGGTGCCAAGCCGGGCACGCACCGCACCGTAAAGTCGGGTGCACCATCGGCCCGCTCTGCGGCGACGAAGGCGTCCAGGTCCGCTCGCATCACACGCTGGATGAATCCGAAGCCGATCGCGCCGGGAAACTCGCTGGGCAGATTCCGCGAGGCGACATAGGCCTCAAACGCACGGCGATCGACCGAATCGTTCGCGGCGAACACCCCTCGGGCACCCGCCATGCCGTACCGCGGCTGCGTCACGCGGCGTGTGGCATCGCCCACGAGCCGCTCGGAGAGCTGCGCGAACCGTGCGCGCGCTTCTCCCTCGACCTCACGGTTGATGCCGATCGTCGCCAGACCCGTGGCGAGCAGCCCGACCGCCAGCACGCCCGCAGCACCGGCGATGAGCGGCCATGGCGTGGCGTCCTTGGAGATGTCAGTCGTGGTGCTGGCTCGTCGTACCGCCGCCAGCACTCGCCACAGAATCACCGGCCCGGCGATGACGGACAACATCGCGGCACCGAGGATCGCGTTGAGCTTGAAGCCCGCATCAGGAGCGATGACGGGCAGCGCGAGCATGACCACCATCTCAGCCACGATGATGGTGGCGAGAATTTCGAGGAAGACCCGCGGGATGTTCAGCGGTTGCTTCATGCGCGATCAGCTCAAACCGGCTCAGAGGGCCGACGACCGCGTGAGTATCGGCCATGCTGGGCCGATCGTTCAGTCGGCGACTCATGGCGACCCGAGCAATCATCGCGAGGTGGCGGATGCCGAACGGAGAGCCGCGGGCGCGTGTTCCGAGAACACGGTCGCAACGGCGGACGCACGGCGTCTGCGCTCGAATATCGGCGTGGCGATGGACTGAGCAGATGGGCTGAACAGGCGGGTTGTACCGCCTGTGCCGGTGCATCGGGTCGTAGGAGATGTGAGGTCTGTGCGGCCAGGCCGTGTTGTTCTCGGTCCCGGCGTGCTCGACTTGACACGAGCAGCCGCTCGCATATATTTGCATGATGACGCAAATACGCAATCATCGACCGGCGGCGACGCCGAAGCAGGCCGCGAGGCGCAGCGGGGCGATTGATGCACTGCTGGACCCGGAGTTGTTCAAGTCGCTGGCGGATCCGACGCGGGCGACGCTCGTGGCGTGCATCGCCAAGTGCGGGCGCGGCTGTTCCGTGGGGGAGGTCGCTGAGTGTTGCTCGGTGGATGTGTCGGTGGTTTCGCGTCACCTGGCGCTTTTGGCGCGAGCCGGGGTTCTGGAGGTCTCCAAACAGGGGCGCACGGTGCGCTACCAGGTTCGATACACCGATGTGTCGCGGTCGCTGCGGGCGCTGGCCGATGCGATCGATGCGTGCGGCCCAACTTCATCTGGAGCGTGCGATGGCGGATGCTGCTGAGCGTTTGCGTGTGCTGTTTCTTTGCACCGGCAACTCGTGCCGCAGCCAGATGGGCGAGGGGTGGGCCCGCGCGCTGCACGGGGCGTCGATCGACGCCTACTCCGCTGGCACCGATCCGCACGGCATGAACCCGCTGGCGATCCGCGCGATGCGTGAGGCGGGCGTGGACATCTCGACGCACAGTTCAAAGCGCGTCGAGGCGCTCGCGGGCATCACGTTTGACTACGTGATCACGGTGTGCGACTCGGCGCACGAGGCGTGCCCGGTGTTTCCGGGTGCGACGAGAGTGGTTCATTTCGGGTTTGAGGACCCGCCGCGGATGGCCCGGGGCGCGACGACCGAAGACGAGGCGATGCCGCACTACCGGCGCGTGCGCGATGAGATTCGAGCGTTCGTTGAGACGATGCCGGACACACTGAAAGGGCGATGAACATGAAGATCGAGATTGAAGCCACTGCGTGCTGTGCTGATCCTGCGACGTGCTGCACGCCGAAGGCGGTCGATGCGGTCGATACCGGCGCGCCGAAGAACCGGACGGACGGGGCGTGCTGTGCCGATCCGGGCTCGTGCTGTGCGCCGAAGGCGGCTGACACCGACAGCGTGCGGGCGAGCGTGCGTGAGGGTTACGCGACCATCGCGCGGGGCGGCGCGTGCGGGCCCAGCGGAGTCGGCGGCGGGTGCTGCGGCGCGACGGCGTTCACGCCCGAGCAACTGGCCAAGGCCATCGGCTACACGGGCGACGAGCTCGCCTCATCACCCGACAGCGCGAATATGGGGCTCTCCTGCGGCAACCCCACTGCGCTTGCCTCACTCCGACCGGGCGAGGTTGTGCTGGATCTCGGCGCTGGCGGCGGCTTTGACTGCTTCATCGCAGGGGCCAAGGTCGGCGCGACCGGGCGCGTCATCGGCGTGGACATGACGGCGGAGATGCTCGCGGCGGCGCGACGCAACGTCATGTCGTACGGCGCACGCACCGGGCTGAACAACGTCGAGTTCCGCCTCGGCGAGATCGAGGCGCTGCCGGTGGCCGATGCGAGCGTGGATGTTGTGATCTCCAACTGCGTGCTGAATCTCTCGCCGGACAAGGCGCGCGTGTGGCGAGAGATCGCTCGTGTGCTCAAGCCCGGCGGGCGCGTCGCGGTATCGGATCTGGCGCTTCTACGCCCGCTGCCGGATTCGGTGCTGACCGACGTCGCGGCGTTGGTCGGCTGCGTCGCCGGGGCGGTGCTCGTCGAGCAGACTCGGGCCGACGCGGAGGCGGCGGGGCTGACCGAGATCCAGACGACATCCAAGCCCGAGTACATCGACGCGATGACCAACTGGGAAGACCCGCTGTACAAAGCGATCATCGCCAAGCTGCCGCCGGGTTCCAAGCCGAGTGACTACATCACGAGCCTGGACATCTCGGCGCGTCGGCCCGTGCTGCAGCGCGCGTGATATCGAGCGACGGGTGATTATCGCGCTGCGATCGGTGGCAGTCGTCGGCTCGGCTCAGGAGCGGATCTGCGAGAGGATCGAGGGGTCTCTGATCTCACGATCGCGCGCGAGCAAGAGGGCCTTGCTGATGATCTCGGCGGTGCG
Organism: Phycisphaerales bacterium; assembly: GCA_019747615.1. The sequence goes on along the minus strand of JAIEQQ010000046.1, from coordinate 4,761 downwards.
AGGGTCGTCATCGGCGAAGGGCAGGAAGATGCGCCCGCGATGCTGGCTGTGCACGGGGATGACCCAGACGGCGCCGCCCGGGAGCTTGTGAATCGAGCCGCTGCCGAGGTGCAGTGAGTAGTGGGCCAACTCGCCGGCGATGATCGCTCGCGACTTCTCGAATGAGACGTTGTTGATCGAGAGGAGCTGGCAGGTCTCGCGGAGCAGGGCGGTGCGGATCTCGATGGTGCTCTGGCTGGCCTCGGGATCGACCCCGCCGCGGTGCGCGACGCTGACGACCAGATCCAGATCGCGGAGCACCTCGCTGAACACCCGGGCCGGGATGTCCGCGGGTTTGAGAGGCTCATAGCCGCGGACGCGAGAGAACCAGAGGCCGTCGAGGGTGAGGCCGTCGATCTCTGCGGGGGTGTAGAACCCTTCGAGGAAGCCGACGTGAACGGTGATGCTTTCGCGATGGAAGGTGCGCTGCACGCCCTCCTCTGGACGGGCGACCCAGCCGCGCGAGCCGAAGAGTGCCAGGGCCTGTCGCGGCTGCACCTGCTGGCCGCCGTAGCGATTCACGGACTTGTCGCGTTCGACGCCGACGCCGCTGAGCTCGGCGCTGGTGGGCACGTAGACCTCGCGGAAGATCTGCTTGAACGGCTGGACGCGCTCGGCGGCAAAGCACTCGCGCTGCCACTTGTCCCACTGCTTGGTCTTCAAGAGGTCCAGCGGGTGAGCGATGCGCACCGAGTCGCTGGCGCGCAGCGGCTCGAACGAGCCGTCGTGGCTGCGCAGGGCCTTGCCGCCCTTGTCCGGATAGCCCAGCAGAGCGCCGCCGGCCTTGGTTGTGCCCACCAGCACGATCCGCTGGAGCATGGTGCGCAGGATCGGATGCCCGAAGAGCGTGGTGAGTTCACCGCCGCCGAACTCGTCGCCGCGGCACATCGCCTGCTCCAGCGCGTGGCGGATGCGTGAGCCCTGGCGGCGCAGCGTGGTGAGTTGCTCGGCCAGCGGCACGACGCGCTTGTGCTTCTTGACCGCGGGGGGGATGCTCTTGAGCGGCTTGCCGGCCTTGGTGGCGGTGAGCGATGGCACGCCCTGATCGTCGATGCTCAGTGTCACCTCGGTGGTCTCGACGCTGACGATGACGGGCCCCTTGGCCAGGTCGCCGAGTTCCTCGATCTCCATCGCCCATTGCAGGCGCAGCGGATCGGGATAGCCGGCGGACCAGGCGAGGTTCTCCATGCCGACTTCGATGGCGCGTTTCTCGCTGGCCTGGAGCATGGAGCCGCCGTGCTTGCGGCTGGTGCGACGCATCTCCTGCAGGACGCTGAATCGCTTGAGCACCTGCTTGCGGCCGGCGTCACCGTCTTTGATTTCCAGAAGGCCCAGCGCGCGGGCGGAGTCCTGATTGCGTTTGGTCGTGATGCGGGTCAGCAGCTCGCGCTCTGAGACCTCGCCCAGAATCGCGTCGGCGAACAGGCGCGCACGCGAATGACCGATGCCCGAGGACGCGTACTTCGCGGCGTCATACAGCATCGCCCAGCGCTTGGGCCCCAGCTTCGCATGACAGCGTCGCAGCCACGAGCGATCGACCGCGCCGTCGGCAAGGCTCTCGGGCGAGATCGGCGTCAACTCGTACGCCTTGCTCTCCCATGCTTCGCGCTCCTCGGCGATGTCGTACGCGTAGTCTTCACGCGCCTCGCGCGTGTGCAGCCGGAGCCACAGCACGCCCTCGGTCAGACCATCCCACCCGAGCGTGTGCTGGACAAACTCCACCCAGCGCGGCTGGTACAACGCCAGCTCGACCAGCCGCTGATCGGACAACCCCGCGGCGCGGGCCGCCTTGGCGAACGACTCCGGCGTATCGCTCGTCGTCGGGCACGAGTTGCGAATGAGTTGGCTAAGAGAGGCAGCCCGGCCCTTGGCCCTCCACATGTTCTGCCGCACGAGCGAGATCTTTCCGAGGCTCGCCAGCGCGGGGACCGCGACGTCCGCCCCGCCGGAGGGATCGAGCTCGAAGGCGTGCGGCGTGGCGACAGTGTCGGCGTCGCCGCGTGCGAGCTCGATCTCGACGATGCGTCTGCGAAGCGGCTCGAGGAGTACGTCGAGACGAGGATCGTCCTGTTTCGCACGATCCTTGATTGGTCGCCACTTCCAACTGCCTAGCACGTGCCGGAGGGCGTCGCAACTTCGCGTGCCGTCGTCTTGAACAGCCCCAAAGCAGAGGTAGCGAAGCAACGCACCGTCGGTGATCGCACCCTGATGCCAGAGCGACATCACCTCGTCGGTGGACAGATCGAACTCCCGGGTTCGCTCCCACGGGCGAACGGAACGCCTGGACTTCTTGGCCGCCTCGGCACCGGGCATCGCGGCGAGTTTGCTCTTCGCGCTGAGGAGGAGCGAGCTGAGGCGGAGCCGCGCTTCGGGGCGACGGATCGACGGGTGATGCGGGAACTCGCGGAACATCTCGAGCCACTTGAGCGCGGTCGGGCCGCCGGCGTCCAGATCGACGTCCTTCTCGGAGCCGTACTCGTCAAACTCAGTCAAGTGCGACCGTTCGATCGCGCCCTCGAGTTGATCGAGCAAGAAGTCGGCTCCCTCGCCATCGCTGAACTTCAGCGCCCACGCGAGAAAATGCTCCGCCTGCTCGACGTAGCGCGGAGATCCCTTGCCACCCTTGCCGATGAGCTTCCGCACTGCCTGCGGCCACTGATCATCCCCTCGCTCGTAGACCCGCGCTTGTGAGATCACCCAGGCCCGCATGAGTTCGAGACCATCGGCGTCTCGTGTGTTCGCGGCGCGATTCTCGAGCCACGGAAAGAGCAACTCACCGACCGGGCACATCTCTCGGGACGCCGCGCCGCTCGGGGGCCGCAAACGCCAGATTGCATTGTCGTGGGAGAGGAGCACACCTTCTTTGGAGTCGGGGTTTCCATCGTTGTCTCGCTCCTTCACTTCGAAAAGCTTGTTCGCGTCGATCAGTTCGACGAGGGATGCGATGCAGGCGATGGTGGCCCTGGTGATCTCCATCGGCGCGATCTTGCGAACCGTCGGCACCGGCGGCTCGGCCTCGATCGGGGCGAGGCCGAACGCGTCGTCAACCTTCGGCGCGTTGGACGCGTCGCCTGTGCCGGCGGCGAAGATCGCTTCGAGCGCGACGCGCACATCCGCAGTGGGCTTCGGATGCTTCTCGCGGACCTGCGTCGCCAGCGCCAGCACCGCCTCGACGGATCGCCCGGCGGTGATCAAGACGCGGAGCAACTCCAGCGCAGGCTTGAGCTGAGACTTGCCGCGGGCGATGAAGCGCGTCGCCACAGCCAGAACAAAATCGTCTGGCCTTGTCTGAAGGCGCTCCAGCGCGCGGGCGCGAACGTCATCGGCAGCGCGGGTGAGGAGTTCCTCTTGCTTCGTGGCCTCTTCGTCGGTCATGGGCTCTTTGCCGAGCCAGTACGCCGCGACGCGCCGAACGTGTTCAGCCGGGTCGCCCAGGAGGTTGATCAAGGTTGCTCGCCCCAGCGCTGAGAGCTTTGGCTTCAGGGCGCGGTTCGCGTCGTCGTCGATGGCGTAGCAATCCTTGTGACCAGCGATCAGATGCGCCGCATTCGATCGACCGTTCGCGCTGAAGCGGCCGATCAACCGGGCTACTTGCTCGGCGTGAGCGCTGGTCGCCACATCGAGCATTGCCTCGCCGATGCTCGCGGCGGTGATCGTCGTGTCCGACCACGGGAAGACCAGCGGCTTGAACTTCTGCTCCTTGCCGCTCACGCGCTCCATCAGCCGGTGCAGGCGGTCGAATGTGTCGGCGGGCACCAGAACCTTCTTGGCTTTGAACTCCGCGAGATTGCCGATCCACGCCTGATGCCGCGAGTGCACGCTCTTGAGGGCCTGAACCGCGCGAGCGGCGACGCCGAACTGCGAGTCGTCGAGAGCGCTCGCGATGTCTCCCAAGGACTCTGGCATCGCGATCGCATCGAGCATGTGTAGCGCGATCCAGCGTTTTTCCGGCGTCGCGTGCGTGAGCAGCTTCTTGGCGTTGCTCAGGGCGACATCGACATCGGCCGCGGCCTCGCACCAGAGCGCCAAGTAGCACCGCTGGTGATCCTTGCCTGCGATCGCGCTGGCCCGCGCTTTCGGATCCTCGATCAGTTCAAGCACGGCGGTGATGGCATCGACGACAGTGCCGGAGGAGACCGAATCCCATCGCAGGCCGAACCACACGTCCGCGGCGCGCACGGTCGATGCGAACCGGACGAGGTTCTCGTCAATGATCACGCTCAGCAAACGCTTGAATGCGCCGGGATGAAAGCCGGTGGCGGGTTCGAGGATGGACTGGCGCAGGCCCTCCTCTCGCTGGGCGCTGAGCAGCATCTTCACCACCACGTCCCACGCTGCGGGCGAGGCGCTCTGCATCAGCGCGTCTGTCACGTGCCGGCCCATGACACCGATCTCATGGCTGTTGGTCGCCGACTGCCGCAGGATCTCCTGAACCTCTGCACCAACCGGGCCGCCCATGTCGATCGCCGCCGAGAGCACGCGGGTTGATTCGTTGATGCCGTCGTAGCCGATGTGGCCCCCCCACATCGCGAGCCACTGCGGGTCAGGGTCGTAGCCCGAGAGCTCCCCCACGACGCCGTCGAACCACTCCTCGCGGTGCTCGGCAACCAGCGCGGGTTTGCCGGGCGCGCGGAACGGCGTGGGTGTCCACGCGTTGATGAAGAACGTTGACAATGCGATGTCCTGCCACGCGCGCTCGAGGTGCGGCGCGATCTTGGGAAA
>JAIEQQ010000039.1 GCA_019747615.1 Phycisphaerales bacterium | reverse complement strand
AAAGCCGGTGGCGACGATGACCTTGCCGTGGGCTTCGATCGCGCTGGCCAGGGCCTCATCGCCGACGGTGCTGACGAACTGCGTGCCCGGCGGCGCCGCTTCACCGGTCGCGGGCGTCGCCAAGGCAGTGGTCGGCACCCATCGGGCCTTCTCTGGGTCGTTGAGCAAGAGATCCAGCGCGATGACCTTGGCCCCGGCGCGATCCAGCTCGCGGATGATCAGCGCCAGGTCCTCGCGCTTCCAGGGCCAGCGGCCGATGTTGTCCAGTGCCGCTTGGTCGATCGCGATGACCGCGAGCTTCTCGCTCGGCCCGGGCGAGCTCGTGCCAAACCACTGGGCCCGCCAGTCGAGCGTGAGTCGCTCGACCGGGCCGAGCGTGCCGGTGTACCACAGCACGCCAGCAAGGAGCGTCATCACGACGCCCAGCGCGACTTGCGTCCGCGCGAGTCGGAGTTTGCGCCGCGTCGCGGAAGAGGGGCTGGCCATGGGCGGGGCTTACGGCTTTGAAGGCACCGGTGGTGCTGAAGGAATCGGCGTCATTTGCGGGAGCGAAGAGGGCTCGGGAGTGCCAGGGGCGGGCGACGGCTTGGCGGGCACCGCGCTTGCGCCCGGCGCTTCGGTCGTCGCGCCGGTTGCTGCCGGCGTCGGCGATGCGCCGGGAGCGATCGGGCTTGCGGGTGTCGGTGCCGCGGGCGCGCCCGCGTTGAGATAGTCCTGCGCCTGGGTGATCACGGACATGAACTCCAGCCCGGTGATCGACTGGTTCTCGCTTGAGCCCTCGGGGATCATGCCCATCGAGACCAGCTCGCGCGTCGCGTAGCGCGCGTTCGGGCCGGTGAGCTGCATCATGACCCCGCCCTTGATCTTGCAGATCACCGCGATGGAACGCGCCAGCGAGCCGCGCTGCATGGCCAGGTTGGCCGGCTCATCAAAGCCCTCTGAGAGCCAGCCCCGCTCCTTGGCCAGCGTCACGCGAGCCTCGTACGACCCCGCGGCGTCTTCGGTATCGGCCAGCAGGATGAGCCCGTGAAGCCCCTCGTCGTTGCTCACCGCCGATCGCGAGGGCAGCGAGTGCCAATACGCCAGCTCCGCCTGCACGTCATCGGCCGGATACGTGGTGACCAGCGGATCGACAACCACGGTGCGAGCACAGCCGGAAAGCGCGACGAGCGCCACGATTGAGACGATGAGTGATGATCGGGCCATGAGCGACCTCGGCGGATGGGTTCGGACGGTGACTTGAGCGGTTCAAGGGCAAAGCAGGGTTCAGAACGCGAGCGTGACACCGAAGAGCACGAAGTGGCGCGCGTTGCGGCCACCGGAGATCCCGGCAGAGGGGAGGAAGATGCCGTAACGGGCGGTGATCGACAGATCGCTGGTGATGCGCCAGTTGGCGTAGACGTCCAGCTCGCCGCCGAGGAACGTGCTCTCGCTGGAGAGGTCGTCAATCGGGCCGCGACGGTTGGGCTTGACGAATGCGAAGGCATCGACGCCGACCTGCAGCGCGTCGAAGGTTTCGTCAGACTTGAACGGGAACGTCGAGAAGCCCAGCCGCATCGAGCCGAGGTTCGACAGCGCTGGCGCGAAGGCCAGGCCGGTGTTGGCATAGCCCAGGGCGTTGAACTGGTTGTCCGTCGAGCCCGGTAGATTTCCCGAGAGTGTCGATGTCGCGTTGTTGCGGTCGCTGTCGCCGGTGGCGTAGAGCAACTCGCCCTCGATGCGAGACTGACTGTCGTCGCGCAGCAGGTACGTGAGCATCAATCTTGCCGCACCGGCCGAGATGTCCTGAACACGCTGCGCGCCGCGTAGCGGGTCGGAGTAGCTCTCGCCGGTCTGAAAGATCCCCTCGGCCTGATACAGCCAGTCGCTGCCGAGCGAGCCGGTCGAGCCCAGGCCGAAGTACGTCGAGTCGTACTTGAAGTTCACAAAGCCAATCGGCGTCAGCGGCGGGCGCGCCCGGTTGTCGTTGTAGTTGTCCACCATGTGCAGCACGAAGCCGTAGATCTCCTGCCCCTGCTCGAACGTGTACGCCAGTCGCCCGCCGAAGTACGCGCGCCGCGTCTTTTCGTCAAAGCTCCACCGCGAGCCGTCAAAGTCCGCAGTGTGATCGGGCGTGATGCCCGCGAGTCCTTCGAGTTTGAACTGGCGCGTGAACTCGATCGTCGGCGTCACGGCGTACAGCGTCTCAGAAAGCGTGATGCCGCTGCCCCACTCGATGAACTGCCGCCCGACGCGAAGGTTGAAGTTGAAGTCCGGGTTCTCGCCGTGATACGCGGACATGGCCTTGCGAGAATCGAACTCGTACCAGTAGCGATCAGCGAAGGGCTCGGTCCAGCGGTCGCCCCGCCCGTCGAAGCTGTCGCCATCGGAAAATGTGCGATAGAGGAATCGCCCGCGAACGAAGAACTGGTGAGCGCCGTCGATGTTGGCGCGCCCGTAGATCACCGCCTCCGGTTGCCAGAGGCGCGTGGAGTTCGTGGCGTCGTTGCGGAAGAGGCCGGTGAACGCCAGATATCCGCCGACATCGATCTGCGAGCGCTCCGCGAGCGAGAGGCTCGTGTCAACACGCAGGCGATAGTCGTCCGACTCGGTGCCGGTACGCAGGATGCGATCGATCCGGCGCGTGTCGGCAGGGCCGGTCTGGGCCAGTGCGTGCGAGGGTGCCATGCCCAGCGCGGCACCGAGCGTGAGCAACAAGATGGAGACACGAGGGCGATTGGTCATCGTGACAGACCCCACAGAGAAGAGGGCAGGAAGCCGAGTGTACCTGATCGCGAGCCAGATCGCGCGCCCGAGCGACCGCCAGGGTCGGTGAACGTTCGGAAGATTCCGAGAGTACGCTCCGCCATGGTGACTGTGAGAGCCGCGACCGCTGAAGATGTACCCCACGTGCTGCCGATGGTGCGGCAGATCACCGCCCTGCACGAGCGACACGATCCCGAGCGATTCCGCGTGCTGCCGGATGTGCTTGACCGCTACGCGTCTTGGCTGCCGCAGCGAGCCGCCGACGCGCGAAGCGTCTTCCTGGTCGCGCAGCGAGACGACGGAACGCTCGCCGGATTCACCGTCGGCACCATAGAGCCGGAGGTGCCCATCTTCTGGATCCCCGAGTGTGGCTGGATCCACGACATCTGGGTCGAGCCCGCCGACCGAAAGCACGGCGTCGCCCGCCTGCTCATCGACAGCGCGATCGAGCGCTTCACAACCCTCGGCGTCGCGCAGATGCGACTCCACACCGGCGCGTTCAACGACGCTGCTCGCGAGGTCTTCGCAAAGGCGGGGTTTCGAACCAGCGTGGTCGAGATGCTGAAGATGCTGTAAGACCGCCTCGGTCGGCCGCCACACGCCTTGTACAATCCACGAACATCGGGCCCCGTGGCGGAACGGCAGACGCAGCGGACTTAAAATCCGCTTCCCCGCAAGGGGAGTGTGGGTTCGACTCCCACCGGGGCCACTTGAAAACAAGGCACGTTTGAGAGATCGGGGAGTCCCGGCACGGCGACCAACGGAGCCGGGAACCCCCGCAGGGCTGGCGTTAGGGCTGGTGGAGCTTCCGGGCGGGGCTGACCCCTCCTGATCCGCTCGCCGCCCTGTGCTGATCCTTCATGGGCCTTCAGGCGGGAAGTTGGAGGCGAAAGCGGTTCGACGCGAGCCAAGCGGCAGCGAGCCGTTTACAAAACGGGGTCGGGCACCGGCTTGATCCCCGGTGACGGGTCGGGCGTGGGCCGTGGGCATGAGCTTGCCCCGCGGTCTTCGCCCGGCCTTCTCGACGCCGGAGCAAGCTCATGGACGAGACACCAACATTCCGCCGCCTGAGCCGCCGATTCGCCGCCCTTGAACCGGAGCGCGAGGAACCGGACATGGGATCGGACGATCGGCACCGGGCACTTGGCCTTGCCGCGGCTGACGCGTTCGCTCTCTTCGCCCAGAAAACGCCGCCGCCGTTCCCTGCGTGCAAGACGTGGGGCGAAGTTGTACGGGAGGTGGCGATACGCTGGCCAGACCGGCTGCCATTCCCGAATGTTGTCTTGGGCCGCGGGTTGGAGGGCGAACCACCGTCCGAGCTACCAACCGAAACGCCGTTCATCCGCAACTCGGTAGCAGTTTGCAGCTTGTTGGTTGAGTTGACCAGAGAGCCGCCTGAGTCCACGGAGGAACTGCTGCGAGCCGAACCAATGCGCATGACCGAGCGACAGCGGCTTGTCCTTCTGGTGTTGGCAGCCGCGAGCGAACCTCTAAAGATTGAGCTTCTGGCGAAACGCATGGAGACCAGAGCATTTCAAATGGGACTGGTTTTCAAGAGAGGCGACACCACAGAGCTTCGGAAGCGAGAGCTCACACCGCTCAAATCTTGCAAGTGGGTCGAGGCGGTTGCGGGGGGACGGTCAGGTGTTCGTATCACCGACGCCGGGCGGGCCGCACTTCAGCGATTGGAGAAGCAGAAAGTGACGGAGGCCGCGAGCGTGGTGGAAGACGGGAATCAAGTCGCCCCCGCTAAACCCTCTTAGGCCCCCGCAAACCGGACGCCGCGTGCCCAACGACTTTGGGCATGAACACGAGGCCCGCCGTCAACCCGCCGCCCGTCCTCCTCGACCATGAGCAGGCCGCGTCGTTGCTCGGCCTCTCGCCCACGACGCTGAAGCGAATGGCCCGCTCCGGCAAGATTGGGCCGCAGCCGGTGAAGTTCTCCGCTCGGCTTGTCCGCTGGGTCGAGGCCGACCTGCGGGCATGGGCGGCGGCGGGGTGTCCGAGCCGGAAGCAGTGGGCGGAGCGGAAGGCGGGAGAGCGGTGAAGCCCACCCTTCCAGAAACACTGGCCCCGTTCGTCGCGCACGGCTGCGAGTTCACGCGGCAGGTTGGCAAGGAGTGGGTCGGCACGGCCCCGTTCAGCGAGAAGCCCGGCCATCTTTACGTCAACGGTGAGACTGGACAATGGAGCGAGAAGCAGACCGGTGACAGCGGCAACGTCCACACGTTTCTGGAGAAGTTGAGTGAGGAGCACCGAGCCGCCTTCACCCCAGAAAGAGAGAAGGCCCTCGCCGCTCGCTTCCGTCTGCCGCCCGCCGCGGTCACGGTGCCGGGCGTCGGCTACGACGAACGCCGCCGCGTGTACACGTTCACGATTCGCAACGCGAAGGGCACCGTCGTTGACATTCGCAGTCGCGGGCTGGAGCCGAAGTCGAAGACGCTGAGCACGCGGGGCTGCAAGACCGGGATGTGGGGCCACGACGACTTCGCAGCGGCGAAGCCCGGCGAGCCGGTGTATGTGGTCGAGGGCGAGAGCGACCGCTTGGCGGGGGTGTGGTTGCTGCGAGCACTCAAGAAGCCGGGTGTGGTTGTGGCGGTGCCGGGAGCCGGGACGTTCAAGGACGAGTGGGCGGGGAGCTTCAAGGGCCGCAAGGTCCGCATCCTGTTCGACAACGACGACGCCGGACGGGCGGGGGCCGCGAAGGCGGCTCGCGTGCTGCGCAGCGGCGATGTGCAAGACGTTCTGGTGTGGAAGCATGACGAGGATTGGGACGCGGGACTTGACCTTCGCGACTTCATCACGAACGCCATCAAGCAACGCATCCCGCTTGCGACGTGCCTTGCCGCAATCGAGAAGCGGTACGAAGCTCCGGAGCAGGACGCGGACGAAGCCCCGAGCCGGGAGCGGTTCGTGTTCACCCCCGCCGCCGACCTGATGAACGCTTCGCCGCTCGGCTACATCGTTGAGAAGTTCATTCCCGAGCGTGGGCTTTGTGCCTTGATCGGTCAGCCGGGGTGCGGCAAGTCGGTTCTGGCTCATGCCCTTGCGGTAGCGATCGCCGCGGGCGTGCCCGCGTTTGGACGCGATGTGCAGAGCGGATTGGTGCTGCTGATCGCCGCCGAAGGTGTTGGCGGGTTGCCCGCTCGGCTTCGGGCGGCGACGGCCCGTCTGGAGGCAAAGCAACGCCAGCACGCTCTTTCGCGTTTGCTGGTTCTTCCCGAAGCCCCGCGAATGCAGGATTCGCTCGACGTGTCGGCCCTCATCGCGGCGGCGGAGCGGCTTGACGAACGGCCCCGGCTGGTAGTTCTTGACACGCTGGCCCGCTGCCTTCCCGGCGGCGATGAGAACTCCGCTCAGGACGTCGGCCTGTTGGTGCAGGGATGCGACCGGCTGCGGGATGCCTTGGGATGTGCAACGCTGGTGCTGCATCACACCACCAAAGACGGTTCAACGGAGCGGGGTTCGTCGGCTCTCCGCGGTGCGGCGGATGTGCTCAGCTTCGTGAAGATGAAGGAGGGCATCGTGACCGTTGAGGTGGACAAGGCCCGCGACTTCGAGCCGCCCAAGCCGATGACGCTCCGGCTTGTGCCCGAGGGCGACAGCGTCCGGCTTGAACACATCGACCGCGAGGGGTTCGTCGCACAGGTGCGGGGGATGGCGGTCCTGGGGGTGCTGCGACGGACGGGCGGGTGGGTGCCGCTTCAGCGGATAAAGGAAGCGTGCAAGGACAAGGGCGAACGCTCCATCGAGCGGCACCTGTCGGACCTGGTCACCGCCGGGGCCGTCCTCCGTCGCAAGGTCGGCACTGTTGCCGAGTACCGTGTGGCGGCCAAGGCCGGAGGTGCAAAGTGAACCCCCGCCGTCGCCTCCCCGTCGCACGCCCGCCAACCGGGGGCCTTACCAGGCCCCCCGGAGCTTTGGCGGACGTCGTGCCCGGTGCATTGGCGGACATTGGCGGGTTTGGCGGACCTCTGAGAATCCCTTGTTTCAAGGCTCCAAATGCACATGAAGTCCGCCGAGGCGATTTGGCGGGCTTGGCGGTTGACAAGGGGAGGTCCGTCAAACCCCGTTGGCGGGCCTTCGGACGGGGCCGCTGCGGAGGCAAGAGGCGCAGGGACGCGGGCGACGGGTAGCGGCCTGTAGAGGTTCGTGATTGCAGGGCGGGCGTCAGGCCCGTTTCTTCCCCCAGAAGTGTTCTCGCACGCGGCCCGCGTGGGCCGGTGCTGTAGCTCGGACTCAAACAGAAAGGACAGACCAATGGCAAACAGCACGCTTTCGACGGACTTTGACTGGATTAGGGCACAGGGCTTCGTGGGGTGGCCCCTCACCGGCGACGCGGCCGATTCGGCGGAGAACGAACTGAAGATCGGCACCGGCAAGATCAGGACGGTGGTGGACGTGTACAACGGGGCCGCCGCCACCATCCGGACCAACGCTCACCTCAGCCCGCAAGGGAAGAACGTCGCCCTCGCCAAGCAGGGGCAGGAAGCACTCGACAACCTCACCCGGCTTCGCGCATGGGCGGAGGTACACATCAGCCGCCAGAAGCAGCTCATTGCGGATCGCGTGATGAAGCCAAGCGAGGGGAACGATGTGGTGCGGGCGATCCGGGCGATGGAGATTCGAAGCTACGTTCGCACGATCACCGACTCGCTCGACGCCTTCATTGTCGACGCGGCCGTTCGGGGCGACGTGGACACCGTCGAAGCGATGGCGAACGCCCCCGCAGGCATGCTCGCCCTGACGCCAAGCAGCATCCGCACCGCTCAACAGGTGCTGGCGGACAAGGTCGATCCGGAAGGGGCAAACGTGATCCGTCGGCTGGGCGATGCCGTCGATGCGTTCCTCAAGACATTGCAGACCGCCATCGACCACGTCGGCGAGGACTCCGGCGTCGTCAGCCCCGACGAAGTCCTCCGCAAGATCGCCGAGACGGGCGAGGTGCCGCCGCACCTCAACGTCACCGCCGCACGCCCGTCACGGGTCTGAGCACGCACCCGCGGCATCCCGCCGGTACGCAAGAGACCGGTCCGGCTAACGCCGGGCGGCGGGTTTGAAAGGAGTCTGAACATGCCGAAGGGCACACCCGTTACCAATCGTTCAAAGAGGACGCCCCCGTCGCCGCCAGTGGCCCCCGCTCGGCCCGACCGAGACGCGAAGGGCAAGCTGCTGCCGGGGCACAAGCTGAAGTCGCCGGGCAACCCGCACGCCCAGCGCATCCACGAGTACCGCGAGGCGATCCGCGGGGCCGTCACCGGCGAGGACCTGTGCCGAGTGTTCGAGAAGCTCAAGCGGCTCGCCCTCGCGGGCGACATGGACGCCATCCGGGAACTGCTGAACCGCACGCTGGGCAAGGTGCGGCACCTCGAAAGCTCGCTGGCGGGCGTCCGACTGCCCGACATCACCAACCCTCGCGACGTGACGCGAGCCGCCAACGCGATCTTCCACGGCTTGAGCGAAGGCACGCTTACCGCCGACGACGGAGCGAAGCTCGCGTCGATCGTCGAACTCGCCCGCCGCAGCATCGAGACGCACGAACTGGCCGAGT
>JAIEQQ010000621.1 GCA_019747615.1 Phycisphaerales bacterium | reverse complement strand
GGTGCGCGTCCGGCGGCGCCTGGCGAAGGTGGAACGGCGAGACTCGCGAGCAGTCTCGTTGCGAACAGCAGCGGCGGTGCGGGTGGAGGAAGCACATCGGGATCCGCCGCCGCGAGCGGCAACACCGGCGGTCGTCCGGCGGCACCGGTCTCGGCGGCCTCGATCAGCGCGAGTTCATCTGGCGGCGCGGGATCATCCGGCGGCAAGGGCGGCGGTGGTGGCGGCGGGGGAGACAAAGGTGGTGGTGGCGGAGAGGGTGAGAAGAGCATGTTCGGCGGGTTCAACGGTCGACCGACGCTGGATCCGGAGGAGATGAGCACGCAGCCGCGGATCAACCTGCTGGGCGATGGCGGGATGGAGATTCTGGTTGCTGAGCCGCCGCTGGCGATTCCCGGTGGGATGGAGAGCGGTTTGCAGTTTGCGATGACGCGCGGCGCGTTTGTGATTCGTCCGCGCGAGGTGAGCCTGGAGGATGTGGCTCGCGCTGCGGCGCGGCCGGACCCGTCGGGCGGGCGCGTGGGCGAGGGGACGGGCCCGGACCTGGTGTGGGAGGTGTATCCGCTGGGGGACAAGCCGGAGGGTCCGGACGCGGGCGATCGCGCGATCGGTCGGGTGACACTGTGCCGGAACGTGTCGTCGATGAAGACGCAGTTCTATCGCACGAATCAGGAGACGCAGAAGCTGGAGGCGGTGTCGATCGTGCAGGTGACAGAGAAGCGCGAGTTGCCGGCGTATGCGGAGGTGCAGTTGATGCTGGAGGGCGGGCGACAGGTGCGCTGGCTGTTTGAGATTGGTTGGACCACGGGTGTTGAGCCGCGTTCGAGCACGACGCGGTTCGCGGGGCTGGAGGAGGATTTGCCTGCGGGTGAGGGCGCGGCTGGGGCGAGCGGTGCTGCGGGTGAGCGTGGACGGACGTCATCGGGATTCTCGTCCGGATCGAGCCGCGCAACGCGGGCGGGGGTTGATAAGGAAGCGAATCGCGATCAGCTTCGCGGACGCGGAACGCAGTCGCCCGCGCCGAGCGGTGGTGGCGGTGGGGGTGGGGGGACGCGGCCGTGATGCGAGCTGGGCGAAGAAGGGCGTTTGCGCTGCCGCTGGTGATGCTGGTGGGGCTTGTCGGCGCGATGATCATCGTGTTGTTGCTGGAGCGTTCGTCCTCGCTTCGTCTGGCGCTCAAGCGTCAGACGAACGAGTACGCGATGCACCACACGCAGGCGGGGCTGACCGAGTTTTTGCGTTGGTGGGGCAGCGCGTTCCGTCTGCCGCAGCAGGGGGTGTATGAGCAGGGCGGCGTGCTGGGCTTTGACATGGAGTCTGATGCGGGCGGGCGGCTGGAGGTCCGGCTGTTTGACGAGCAGGGGCGGATTCGGCGACGCACGGCACAAGAAGCGGTGCGCGACGTGTCGGTGGCGGAGATCTTCAATCGCGCCGCGATGACGATCGAGAAGGAAGCCAAAGGATCGCAGCAGGGGCAGTTGATTCGCGATCGCGGGCCCTCGCGTGTTCATATCAACAGTGCGCCGCGCGAGGTGCTGGTGGCGATCGCGCAAGCGGTGAGCCCGGATGCGGACGGTCCGGCGTTTGCCGATGCGGTGTTCGATGCGCGCGACAAGGGGCCGATCAATAGCGTCGAGAAGTTGATCGCGTTGACGGGCGTCTCGGGCTTGAAATCCCCCGAGCGCGACCGGCTTGACGCGTGCTTCTCGCTGACGTGTGAATACTGGCGCGTCGAAGCGCGAGCGTTTTCGTCTGGGGGTGAGGAGGTTTTGGGCGAGGGCGGGCAACAGGGCGGATACGCCGTGGGCGTTGTCGCGGCTCTTGACCCGATGCGTACGGCGATCAGCAAGGACTGGCAGATCGTGTGGTGGGGCCCGCTTGCGGATCTGCCGGCGCGGGTGGTGATTGAGCAGAGGTAGGGGGCGGCAGCCTTCAGCTTTCAGCCGTCAGCCGTCAGCAGGAAGAGCCGAGGCCGAACGTGAACATGAACATGAACATGAAACGAGCCGCGATGCCGCAGCGCGGGTGACGGCACGACTCACGCCTTTCGGCTGAAAGCTGAAGGCTGGCGGCTGAAGGCTGCCTTACCGTTCCTCGAACTTCCGTCCCAGGCCCTTGAGCTTGTCACTCTTTTGGGCGGCCAGCAGCACCCGCAGGCGTTCGCGGTCGGCGGGTGAGAGCGTTGCGATGGTTTTGCGGCGCGAGGCGATATCGTCCATGATCTGCTGGGTTTGCTGGCGGGTGACGCCCGGGTCAATCGCGGCTTGGCGGATCGGGCTCTGCGGCGGCGAGAGCTGGACGGTCGGCAGGAGGATCGTCGAGCCCAGCGGGCCGGGGGCGGCCTGAACGCCGACGACGGGGTCGCCGTTGGAGTGGCAGCCGGCGGCGAAGGCGCTCAGCGTGGCGATGGCGAGCAGGGACAGAGCGCGCGAGGCGGATCGGGGCGTGCGCGAGGGGGCGGGCGGGTGGCGAGGGGACGCCGCGGGTGCCGGTTGGGGGGGCTGGGCGGGGTCGAGATGGGCGGGGGGCGGCAAGTTCACGGGGGATCATACCGCCGAATCCGACTTTGGTGGTACACTTTGGGAAGACCCTTAGGGGTGTGGTTTGGCTTTCCGGAGGATCGGCCCATGCGCAGCGACATCAAGTACAACAACATCATCGACTCGGAAGAGGCCCGGATTGCGCAAGCCGCGGCGGACAAGGCGCCGGAGCTGCACCATGATCAGATTGATGCGGACCAGTTCTACATCTCGCAGAACTACACGCGGTACACGCCGGAGAACCACGACGTGTGGCGCGACATGTACGACCGGCGCTGGACGATGCTGGAGCAGCAGGTGTCGCGCCAGTTCATCGACGGCATGAAGGTGCTGCGGCTGACGCGCGACCACATCCCGCTGCTGGACAGCCTGGTGCTGGAGAAGGACCTGACGATCGCCGGTGGCAAGGTGCTCAAGGCCGGCACGAAGATGGACGGGATCAACAAGTTTCTGGGGGAGGTCTCGAACTGGGGCTCGTTCGCGGTGCCGGGCTATCTGCCGGCCAAGGCGTTCTTCGCGTGCCTGGCGCAGCGAGAGTTTCCGACGACGGTGCTGATCCGCCCGCGCGAGGTGATGGACTATCTGCCCGAGCCGGACATTTTTCATGATGTCTTCGGGCACGTGCCGCTGCACACGCTGAAGGTCTTCGCGGATTTCCTGCAGACCTACGGCAAGGCGGCGATGGTGTGTGACGATCCGGAGCACGTCGAGCGGCTGGGGCGGTTGTTCTGGTTCACGGTGGAGTTCGGGCTGATTCGCGAGAACGGGCAGGTGAAGGTGTATGGAAGCGGGCTGGTGTCGAGCCACGCCGAGAGCGCGTATTCGCTGAAGGGCCAGTGGGAGAAGAGCGTCGATGGCGCGGAGAGCGCTGTGGCGTGTTCGACGCGAGAGGTGCCCGAGTGGCGGCCGTTTGACCTGGAGCGGGTGTGCTCGACGCCGTTTGATATCGACCACTACCAGCCGATTTATTACGTGCTGGAGAGCTTTGAGCAGCTGCGCGACGCGATGAACGAGTACGCCGAGCGGGTGGTGGGCAAGCGGGTGTTGGCGTCGGTGGGGGTGTGAGTGATGGTGGAGGGGGCGAGTGGTGCCGCGGCGACGTGTGGGGAGTCGGGAGGTTTCCCGAAACTCGCGAAGATCTCGCGGTGATGCTGATCGCCTGTGGCCGACCGACCAACCGGTTGGTATAGTGGTGAATGGTTGCGCGACGGCCGAGTGACAAGCAGAGTGGGCAGTTGAACGCGATCTTGGACGCCGCGGAGGCGGTGGTGCTGCGCGATGGGATGGGGCGGCTGACGCTGGAGGCGGTGGCTACGCGTGCGGGGTTGAGCAAGGCGGGGCTGCTGCATCACGTGCCGAGCAAGGACGCGATGATCACGGCGATGGTCGAGCGGCAGGTGCGCCAGTGGCAGGAAGAGTTTCGTCGCACATACGCGGAGCAGCTGGCAACGGGGACGCGCTGCCCGGCGGTGAGCTCGATGATGGCCACCTGCATGGCGGGCACCGAAACATGGACCGAGAGCGAGCGGGCGCGGAATCGCGTGCTGGTGGCGGCGCTTGTTCACGATGAACGGCAGGTCGAGCCCATGCGGAAGGTGCATCGCGAGATGGAGCGGCTGCTCAAGCGCGATGATCTGGAGCCTGGCGTTGGCGACACGATCCATCTGGCGATCCACGGGCTTTGGTTTCAGTGGATCTTTGGGATGGGGGATGTTTCGCCGGCGCGGCTGAAGGCGATTCGGAACGTGCTGCGTGCGCTGGGGGATCTAGAGCGCGAGGGGACGGGGGCGAAGGCGGTGGCGGGTGGGCGCGGCGCGAGCGTGATGAAGGCCGTGCGTGGCGCGAAGGGTGCGATCGCGGCGAAAGTCAAGGGCGACTCGAAAGCCAAGACGGTCACGAAGACGCGAGGCGCGGCAACGGGCAACGCGAAGTCCGGTGGTGGGGTGGCCGGCGGCGCCGCGGCGTCCGGCGGCGCGAAGATTGGATCACGAGTCTCTGCAAAGCGAGGTGGACATTGAGAACGTTGCCGTTGGTCGTTGGTGTTTCGATCTTTGTGCTGCTGGGGGGTGTCGCCGGTGGCCTGACGCTGTTGAAGCAGTCGCAGATCCACGCGCAGAACTCGAAGCCGGCGTTTGAGCCGCCGGAGGCGGTGACGATCGCCAGCGTGAAGACGGCGCAGTGGCGGCCGACGAGCGATCTGGTGGGGACGGTCTTTGCGCTGCGGAGCGTGACGGTCCAGAACGAGCTGCCGGGCACGGTGCGGATGGTGGGGTTCAAGTCCGGCGATATTGTCGAGGCTGGTCAGGTGCTGGTGAAGCTGGACGACCAGACGGATCAATCGCAGTTGCGATCGGCGGAGGCGGCCCTGCGCGTTGCGGAGGCGGATGTCTCGGTGGTCGATGCGCGGATCAGGCTGGCCGAGGCGGAGTTCAAGCGGCAGGAGGCGGCGGTGGCGGCGCGGGCGACGCCGGCGGTGGAGGTAGATCGTGCGCGGGCTGAGCTTGAGAAGACCGCGGCGGAGAAGCTGCGTGCCCAGGCGACGGTGGACGAGGAGCGATCAAAGGTTGAGGAGGTTCGCACGCGAATCCAGAAGCTCACGATCACGTCGCCGTTTCGGGCGCGCGTCGGGCTGCGGACGATCCACGAGGGGCAGTTCCTGGCGCAGCAGATGGGCATGGAGAGCACGCCGATCGCGACGCTGCAGGAGATGGCCGACACGATCTACATCGACTTTGCGGTGCCGCAGGAGTATCTGGGGCGTGTGCGCGTGGGCACCGTGGTGTCGGGCACGCGCGATACCGGTGGCACCGGCGGCAGCAGCGGCGGGAGTGTTGAGCTGAAGGTGGTTGCGATCGATTCCAGCGCGAGCCTGACGACGCGAAATGTGCGTGTGCGCGCCGAGGTTGATAATCGCGATGATGCCCTGCGGCCGGGGATGTTCGTCAAGATCCGCGTGCCGGTGGAGGAGAGCCGGACGTATGTCGTCGTGCCCGTCACGGCGGTGCGGCGGGCGTCGTACGCCGATCAGGTGTTCGTGATCAAGGACACGCAGGAGCCTGGGCCTGATGGCAAGCTCGCGCCGGCGATGCGCGCAAGCCAGCGGTTCGTGAAGCTCGGGCCGACGATCGGCGATGACGTGATCGTGCTGGAGGGGCTGAACGAGGGGGATCGGATCGCGACCAGCGGCTCGTTCAAGTTGCGCGAGGGGGCGCTAGTCGTTCCGGCGGCGCCGGGCGCTCCGGCGGGCGGGGCGCCGAGTGCGGGCGGAGCCGCGGCACCGGCGGAACCGTCGAAGGCGGGCGAGGCGGTTGGCGGCGGGGCCGAAGCGAAGAAGTGACTCGGCGTGGCGCGATAGATGTGTGCCGCGGGGTGGTGGGGGGGGTTGAGTTCGACTGAAGTCCATCTGTTGGTGCTGAAAAAAAGAGAAGCTCATGCGATCGATCACTGACATTTTCATTCGCAAGCCCGTCCTGGCGCTGGTGATCAACATGATCATCCTGGCCGTTGGCTGGCGGGCCATCGGCGCGTTGCCTGTGCGGCAGTACCCGCGGATCGAGTCCACCTCGATCGTGATCACCACGGCGTACATCGGCGCATCGGCCGAGACCGTGCGCGGGTTCCTCACGACGCCGATCGAGCGCGCTGTGAGCGCGATCGATGGTATTGACTATGTGGAATCCAGCAGCACCTCCGGCGTGAGCATCATCACGGTGCGGCTGCGGTTGAATCACAGCAGCAATGCGGCGCTGGCGGAGATCAGCGCGCGATTGAACCAGGTGCGCAGCGAGCTGCCGGCGGAGGCGGAGTCGCCGAGTATCGAGATTCAACGCGCGGATCGGCCGTATGCGACGTTTTATGTGAGCTTTACGAGCACTTCGCTGGATCTGGCGCGGCTGAACGAGTTCTTGGCGCGTCAAGTGCAGCCGGAGCTGGCGACGATCGAGGGTGTGCAGCGGTGCGGGGTGGAGGGACCCAGGGCGCTGGCGATGCGTGTGTGGCTGGATGAGGCGAAGCTGAGCGCGCTGGATGTGACGCCGACGGAGGTGTATGACGCGCTTCGGAACAACAACTTCGTCGCGGCGGTGGGGCGGACCAAGAGCAACGACGTGCAGGTGGATCTGTTGACGGACACGGACCTGCGCACGCCCAAGGAGTTTGAGCGGTTGATCGTGCGTCAGCGGGATGGCTCGATCGTGCGGCTGAGCGATGTGGCGCGGGTGGAGCTGGGCAGTGAGGAGCCGATGGGCGAGGCGGGCTTGAACGACAAGCCGGCGATTTACCTTTCGGTATGGCCGTTGCCGAGCGCCAATGAGTTGGAAGTGGCCGAGCGGCTGCGGGAGAAGCTGAAGGATATTGAGCGGGTGCTGCCGCGGGGCGTGGAGATGCGGCTGGCGTACGACGGCACGTTCTACATGAGCAACGCGCTGTCGGAGATCCGCACGACGCTGATCGAGACCGTGATCATCGTGTCGATCGTGGTCTTCCTGTTCATGGGCTCGTTCCGGACGGTGCTGGTGCCGCTGCTGGCGATGCCGATCTCGCTGATCGGCGCGTGCATCTTCATGGTGGCGCTGGGGTTCTCGCTCAACCTGCTGACGATCCTGGCGATCGTGCTGAGCGTGGGCCTCGTGGTTGATGACGCGATCGTGATGGTGGAGAACGTCGAGCGGCACATCCGCGAGGGCAAGGGGCGGATCGAGGCAGCGTTGACCGGCGCGCGGGAACTCGTCGGGCCGGTCATCTCGATGACGATCACGCTCGCTGCGGTGTACGCGCCCATCGGTTTCCAGGGCGGTCTCACGGGCGTGCTGTTCAAGGAGTTCGCCTTCACGCTCGCGGCGGCGGTGATCGTCTCGGGCGTCACGGCGCTGACACTCTCGCCGGTGCTGAGTGCGTACATGGTGCCAGCCCACGGCAAGGAGGGGTTCTTCACGCGATTCGTCAACGGTGTGTTTGATCGCGTGCGCACGTTCTACGGGCGCGTGCTGGATGTCACGCTGGGGCTGCGATGGACGATGGCGCTGGCGGCGGTGGTGATCACTGCGGGCGCGGCGCCGCTGTACATGTTCAGCGGCAAGGAACTGGCGCCGACCGAGGACGAGGGCGGGGTGTTCTTCATCATCAACTCCGCGCCGGACTCGACGCTGGAGTCGACCGTTCGATCTGCGACGGAGGTGACCAACAACCTCAAGGGGATCACCGAGACGGATTATGTGTGGCGCGTGATCATGACGCCGTCGACGGGGTTCGGCGGGATCCAGACGGTAAAGTGGGATAAGCGAGATCGCGACACGAAGAAGATTCAGGAGGAGGCGTTCGGTCGCGTGAGCTCGGTGGCGGGTGTTCGGGCGATCCCGATTCTGCCGCCGCCGCTGCCGGGCGCGGGGAACTTTGATGTTGAGTTGGTCGTGACGAGCACCGAGGAGCCGGGCAAAATGGCCCAGTGGGCGGGGCAGCTTGTCGGCGCGGCGTACGGCTCGGGCAACTTCATCTACGCCGACACGGATCTCCAGATCGATCTGCCGCAGACGCGGATCGTGATCGATCGCGAGAAGGTCTCGGACATGGGGCTGGATCTGGCGTCGGTGGGGCGCGATCTGGCGGTGATGCTCAGCGGCGGGTATGTGAACCGGTTTAACTACGAGGGGCGGAGTTACAAGGTGATTCCGCAGGTGACTGATGACAGCCGCGCGA
>JAIEQQ010000263.1 GCA_019747615.1 Phycisphaerales bacterium | reverse complement strand
CTCGTCCGCTCCGAGCGCACGATCCCTGAGATCGCCGCGGAGTTCAAGCTCACGTACGTCGCGTTCCAGCAACTTCTCGAATCGCCCGAAGCCCAGGCCGAGCTCGACGCCCTCCGCGTCATTTCCGCCATCCGCCACGACGCCGCGGCTCCCGTCCGCCGCGAAAACGCCCTCGCCCGCCTCACCCACATCGCCGCCTTCAACCTCGACGAAATCAGCGGCCGCCGCGCCGCCACCACACCCCTCCGCGAACTCCGCACCAAACTCCCCGCGCCATCAGCACCAGGGGGCGCGTCTTTCCAAGGCGGGCCTCACCAAACTGCAAGCACCCTCGCCGTCGACCCAACGGCGCCCCTCCCCGTGCCACCGACCTGTCCTCAGGTCGGTGCCGCCGACCAACCGCTCGCCCCCGATTCCCACGAGGACAGATCGCAAGTCCCCAAGCCACAAGGGTCAGCGACAGCACCCCGCGCCCCGGCACCGCCCCCACCGCGCGGCCCCCAAATCGTCAACTTCCCCTTCCTCCCACCGCCCCATCTCGCGCAGCGCGCAAAGGCACCGCCCACCAAACTCAACGGCGCACGGCATTGAACTCCTTTGAAATTTCAAATCTGAAATCTGAGCTCTACTGCTTCAAGGTTTGAGCTTTGCTGCTTTGCTGCTTTGCTGCTTTGCTGCTTTGCCCGCTCAGCGCCGCCGCCGCCGCCCCCCACCCGCCGCCATCAGCCCGCCAAGACCCAGCAGCGCCGCCGCGGCCGGACTCGGGATGGCGACGACCGAGAGCGTCATCGAGCCCGTGGGTGTCCGGTTGATGCTGAGCGCGCTGACGCTGATCACCCAGTTGCCGACGGTCACGGAGGTCGCGCCGCTGTACGCAGCCAGCGGGCCGAAGCTGTTTCCGAAGTCGATGATGCCCGCCCCGGCCGCCGGGTTGGCCAGCGGCGAAGGCGAGCTGGTCCCGACGAAGGCCGCCAGGTCAGGCGCGACGCCTGCACCGATCGGCTGAAAGGGTGTTCCCGTCGTGTTGAAGTAGAGCTGCACGCCGGCGAAGAGACCGGGGTCGACCGGAAAGTTGGTCGCGAACGTGAACGTGTTTGCGCCTGGCGTCAGCAAGAAGCTGATCCCCACGGTCTGCGCGGGCCCGATGGAGGGTGTCAGCGTCTGGCGAGCAGCGCCGATGTTACCGTTGGTGGTGTAGAAATAGGCGGGGTTGTTGTTGGCCGAACCGTCGGCGTTGCTGCGGTAGAGCAGGAAGCCGGTGAGGAACGGGCTCGGGTCGCCGGCATAGGCGGCCGACGCCGTCAGGCCCGCGGCCACGCCACGCACCTTCGGCCGCGAGACACTCCTAGGGACAGCTTACCGACGGAACGCCATGGATGATGACGCTGACGCCGATCCGCATTCGACTCACGCTCGACGACGACGCGCCGCGAGCAACCCACAGAGACCCAGCAATGCCGCCGCGCCCGGCGCCGGGATCACCGCCAGCGTCACGTTGTCAAGGCCGCTGAGGTTGTTGTTCGGCGCGCTGCCGTTGAAGAACGTGATGTTCGTCAGCGTGCTGGTGGCGGTGAAGTCGGCCGTGAACAACTGCCAGTCCATCGTGGTTCGCGGCGCGGTGGGGTTCGTAAAGCTCGCGCGGCCACCCCCGCCGATGCTGAGGTCCACCGTCGATGCGGAAAACGAGTTGTTGTCAGTCGCCGAGCCGACGTAGAACGACAGCCGGTAGAGTTGCCCGATCGTGGTGGCCACGTCCTGCGACACGCCGTTGCTCAATGAGTTCGAGCCGGTCCCGGTCAGGTCCAGCCACTGTGCACCGCTCTGCGCGTTGAAGGTGACCCCTCCTTCAACGTACGACGCGCTGATCACCGCCACGTTGCCCCCCACCACCGTCCAGCCGGTGATGCTCGTCGATCCGCCGCCAAACACGGAGAACGTGCCCGGGGTGACAGGCGGCAACTCGAACGAGCCATTGGTCACAGTCGCATGGGCCGAGGCCGCCAGCCCGCCGATCGCGGCGGCAACGCAAGCCAGCATCGCGGGGCGAGCGGCGGTGAAGTTGGGAGAAAGGCGACGGCGGGATGCGAGGGCGAACATGCGAGAGACTCCTGGGTGTGGTCTCTCCCTCCTCGGGTATTGTCTGGTGTTTGTGAGTGGCCGCGAGTTATCGCGACGGTCAGTCAATATACACCCCATCAGCGAGACGTCAACGGAAATGGCACAGACATCTGCGGCAAAACCAAGCCACGCCGGCCCCCACTCTGGCACTTTGCCACTTTGCCACTCTACAATCCGCTCCCCGCCTCTCTCTCGGCGGGCCAACCCGAAGGAGTGTTGAGATGCGCAGCCAGCTTGCTCTGTCGTTTGTCGTTGTCGCCGGACTTGTCTCCAGCGCCGTCGCCCAGACGCCGTACACCTATCTCGCCATCGGCGACTCCGTCGGCTTCGGGATCACCAACGGCGCGTCGTACACCCAGCCATCCAACGGCGACCGCGGCTACGTCTCGCTCTACGCCGACTACCTCGCGACGCAGAACGCCGGCCTCCGCCCGACCGTCGTGAACGCGTCGATCTTCGGCGATGACTCGACGAGTTTCTCAAACCTCTCGAACCCGGCCCGCGCGCTGAACACGAACTACCCGCCGTTCCCGGGGCTGACGACGCAGGCGAACTTCATCACCAGCACGATCACGCAGGCCGCGCTGAACGGCGCGCCCGTGCAACGCGTCACCATCTCGCTGGGTGCCAACGACCTGCTCGGCGTCGTGCAGTTGCCCGGCTTCATCAGCCTGCCCGAGACGACGCAGGCGGCGCTGGTGTTTGGCGCGCTGAACACGGCACAAACCAACATCGGCACGATCTACGCCAGCCTCCGCGCCGCCCTGCCCACTGCGGACATCATCGCCGTGGGCTATTACGACCCGTTCGCGATCCTCCCCGGCAACCCCAACCCCGCGTTCACCGCCGGCGCAGTCAACGCGCTGAACCAGATCATCCAGGCCTCGGCCGCGAGCATTGGCGCCCGATACGTCGAGACCGCCAGTGCGTTCCTCGGCAACGAGGCCACGCTGACCAACATGTTGCTGGACCAGACCACGACACAGCCCAACGTCCACCCCACCGCGGCGGGCTACCAAGTCATCGCCAACCAAATCATCCCCGCGCCCGGCGCGGCCTTCGCACTGGCCTTCGGCATCCTCGCGCACTCGCGCCGCCGGCGCGCGCCCGAAATGTCTCACGCGTGACCACGCCACGCGAACAAGAACGGACCCATCCGATGTGCTGCTTTGCTGCTTTGAGCTTTGAGCTTTGAGCTTTGAGCTTTGAGCTTTGAGCTTTGAGCTTTGGGATTCGCCGTGAGTCTGCGTGAGGCAGGCGGGACGCCTGCCCCACACTCTGCCACTCTGCCACTGCCCCGCTCACTGCCGCGTGTACGTCGACGTGAACGGCTTCTCCTTCGATTTGGCCGGATCGAACGACACCGTCTGCGTCAGCGTCGTCGCGTTCACGCGTTCGTACACCACGCCGAGCACGCCCTCGGCGTCGCCGGTGCCGACAAACTCGACGCGATTGGGCGCGATGGACTTGATCTTGAAGAGCGAGATCTCGGCGCGCTCGGGCGGGACTTCCAGCTTCGTGTGAAGGTGCCGCAGACGAAGCACGATCTCATCTCCGTCAAGGGCGATCTGTGAGACCTCGACGAAGGAGCACTTGCCGTCGCGACGGACCTGGCGGAAGGTGCCGATCATGACGCTGCCACGCGCGGGCATCCAGTGTTCCTCGTTGACGGTCTTGTTGGGGTTCACGCAGACCCAACTGCCGGCCATGAAGGCCAGTGGCGCGAGCTTCGCATCGGGCTTGGCCGAGTCAGGCAAGACGAGCGCCGCCGGTGCGGGCTCGAGCTTCTCTGCCGAGCGACATCCGGCGAGCCCGACAAAGGCCGACAGCACAATCAGGGCAGACGCGACGCGGGCGGCGGGAACGAGTGTCATCGGAAGCTCCGTGGTGAATGCACATCGAGGGACGAGCGAGCGGAACGCGACAGAGGGCACGATGGGCCGATTCTGGGCCCACTGACGCGGTTTCGGACAATAGCGCCCGCCCGTCCTCATCGGATTCCTTGAGAAACCGGCGGCCGATGACCGATCTTTCTCCTGTGACCATGTTTGGCCCATCCAACTTGAGCGGCGTCCCGAGTCCGCGCGACGTGGACCGGACGAAGCCGAAGGCGTCACGCCGGATCGGTGCCGCGACTGGGGCTGAGAGCGATCGCGAGCTGATCGACACGGTCGAGTCCACCGACTCGGTGGAGCTGAGCAAGCGGCTCGCGGGCGAGGGGCAAGAGGAAGCGGCGGACGACCGCCGCCGCCACGCGCCGCCACCAACGCCAAAGCCCGACGACGAGAAGCCGCACATCGACTTGAGCGCGTGAGGGGGGCGGGGAGCCTTCAGCCTTCAGCACTCAGCGCTATCGCTCAGCACTCCGCCTTTCAGAACGCGCAGCCGCTAAAGAAGATGCTGAAGAACACGTTGTAGTCGCCTTCGGTTACGCCGTTGTTGACGAAGGGGTCGATGCCACCGTTGCCGAAGGGCGGGAGCGGTTCGCCTGCGTCCGCGGCGATGTCGCAGACGGGGTTGGCGTCGAAGAAGTTGGCGAAGAAGAGGTTGTAGTCGCCCTCGGTCACGCCGTTGTTCACAAGCGATGGGCCGGTGGGGCCGATCGGCGGCAGCGGCTCGCCGGTGTCGTAGGCGATGTCCGCGGGGTTGCAGCGTGGGTTGCCGATGGTGACCTTCGTCCAGGCGATGGAGAACGCACCGGCCGGAACGGTGGGTGTGAAGGTCGTGAGCGTGCCCGCGGCGGGCCCGGCGCGGAAGGTGAGGCTTGCGGGGGGCGTGTTGGTGTTGCACGCGATGACGCCGGGGAACTCCAAGAGATCATTGCCGCGGTAGAAATCGTCGGGCGGGTTGGGGAGGCTGCTGGACGTGTTGAACCGAGCGTGGGCGATGTAATAGTCACCGGCGGCAAGTGTCCGATTCAGCACAACGTTGAAGATGCTGCTGATCGGGTCGCCATCGTTCCCGGCGCCTTCGATCGCGTTGAACTGCGCGTCGTAGAGCCAGATCTCGGTATCCGGGGTCGAAACAGCTCCCTCTGTGGTGAACCTGACCGAGCCGGGCGGGATGACCACCGGGAAGACATCGGGCGTCACGTCCGTGCGCGTCAGCTGCAGGACGTACGGCGTCGGGCCCGTACCCGGGGCAGCCTCTACCGAGACATAGAGCTGTGGCGTGGCGGCGCCGCTGGTGTACCACACCAGCGGCTGACTCGAGGAGACAGATTGGAAGACTGTGTCGGTGGCCACCTGCGGCACGCCGGCCGCCTGCCCGAGCCCGCGCAGCCGGAGCAGTTGGTTCCCGCTCACGACCGCGAGCTGCCAGCGCGAGATGCCCGAGTCCTGCGGCAGGATGAACCGGAAGTAATCGTTCGCATCGGTCGCTGCCGTCGTTGTGCCGCTGATCGAGTTGCCCGCGCCGAGGCTGCGAAGATTCGCCGTGGCCTTGGTGTTGTTCGGCTCCGCCTCGGTGGTGGTGACGGCGAAGACCGGCACGGTGTTCGTCACGCTGTTGCCGCAGATGTCCGTCGCGGTCAATCCGAAGGCCGCATTGAGATCGTCGGGGATGGTCGAGAGCACGGTGAGCGTGCGCCCGTCGGGCGAGATGCTGAAGCGCCCGCCGGACGAGATGCCGACGTCGTTGCGCTTCCAGACATAGGTGATCGCGCTGGCGGGGGTGGTCGTGGCGGTGCCGGTGAGGACGAAGCCATTGGGAATGATGACGGTCGTCCCTGCCGCCGGTGGCGTGGTCATCGCGATGGACCGCACGGTGATCGTGGCGGCGGTGGAGGTCTGCGTGCCGCAAGAGTTGGTCACGTCGCAGACGTAGTCGCCTTGCACCAGCCCCGTCCCACCCAGGGTGAGCGAGTTGGTCGTCGCGCCGCTGATCCCCGGACCATCGGCCAGGGGCGAGGGCGCGCCGATCCTCCGCCACTGGAAGATCGGCGACGTGCCCGTGACGGAGACCGTCAACCCAACCGGGCCCCCGGGGCAGGTGATGACGTTGGCCGGGGACACGGCGATGTTGACCGGCACACGGTTGATGAGCTCGACGTTGGGCGCGGTGAGCCCGCCGCAGGGGCTGGTCAGCACGCAGTTGAAGTTGTTTCCGGCGTCGCCGGGCTGGAAGTTGGTGATTGTGAGCGTGGCGGTGTTCGCCCCGGAGATGCGTCCACCGTTGACCAGGGGCGTCGTGCCGCGGCGCCACTGATGGCCGGTGATCGTGCCCGTCGTGAGCACTTGGAGATTGATGTTCGAGCCTTGGCAGACGATCCCCGAGCCGGTGGACGAGGAATAGGCGGTAAACCCCGCCGGCGACTGGACATTCAGGTCAACGTTGTTGCTGGTGACGGTCGCCGCGCACGACCCAGTGATGACGCAGTTGTAGTTACTGGCATCGTCGCCTGGGGTGACGGGGTTAATGGTGAGGACGTCGAGGTTGGCGCCGGAGATGTTGCCGCCATTGGTCAGGTTGGTGGTGCCCCGCCTCCACTGGAAGCTCGAAGGAGAGCCGGTGAAGCCGACGGTGAACGAGGCCGACTCGCCCACGCAGCGGCTGAGGCTGGCCGGCTGGGAGCTGATGGCGTGCGGGGAGAAGACGAGGAGAATGCAGTTGCTCGACGTGACGGAGTTGCACGGCCCGGTGACGACACAGTTGTAGTTGAACGCCGCGTCGCCGGCGACAACCCCACTGATGGTAAGGTTCGGGGAGGTGGCACCACTGATGCGTCCCCCGTTGGCGAGGTTGGTGGTGCCGCGCCGCCACTGATACGTGAACGGGCCGGTGCCCGAGGCCGTGACCGATGGCGTGAAGCTCCCGCCGACGCAGGGGCCCTCGCCGGCTGGCTGGGACGAGATCCCGGCTAACGTGCGCACCGTGAGCGACGCGGCGCTGGATGTGTTGGTGCACGGAAACGGCCCACCAAAGCTCACGCGGCAGGTGTACGAGCCTGCGTCTGCCGCATCGACGTTCGTGAGCGTCAGCGTCGAGCCCGAGCCCACGGCGGTCGCGCCGCGGAACCACGTATAAGTCGGACTGCCGCTGATGTTGAACGCGCTGGCGGTGAATGTGACATTGGCGCCGGGGCAGACCGCCTGGCTGAGCGGGTTCGTGAGGAAGTTGCACTGAGCCCGGGCCGCGCTGGGTGCCAGAGCCAAAACCACCGCGGCGACGAACATCAACGACGACAGACGGATGCTGAGCATTTGAAGCACTCCACGAGAACGGCGGCGCGGGAACCGAAACCGGTTGATCCCACGAACCCGTGCGCCGTAGACCAGAGACTACCGCAAAAAACGCTAAACGGCAATTGAAAACCACCGCGGCACCGGGCCTCCGGCCTCACCCCAACACACAGCGATCAACGCAGGAGACCAGCGTTCAGCCCGCAGCAGAAGGCCGAGCGACTGAGCGTCAAAGCGAACGCCAACCAGCACCGACGCCCGGTGCCCATTGCCCAGTCCCCAGTGCCTTCCCACTCAGCGCTCAGCACTCAGCGCTCAACGCTCAACGCTCGCCTTACAGCGCGCAGCCGTTGAAGAAGATCGCGAAGAACAGGTTGTAATCGCCCTCGGTCACGCCGTTGTTGGTGTCGAGGATGCCGAAGGGCGGGAGCGGCGAGCCGTCGTCGTTGGCGATGTCGCAGGCGGCGCCGGCGTCGAAGTATGTTGCGAAGAAGAGGTTGTAATCGCCTTCGGTGACGCCGTTGTTGTCGCTGCCGGGGGTGCCGATCGGCGGCAGCGGCGAGCCGTCATCGAAGGCGATGTCGGCGGGGTTGCAGCGGCAGAGGTTGACCGTCAGCGTGTACGCGCCAACCGTGAGCGAACTGCCGCAGGACGAGGTGATCACGTAGTCATACGAGCCGGCGTCTGCGAGCGCCGCGGCGCTCAGCGAGAGCGTCGGCGTCGCTGCTGAGGGATTCGAGCCCGGGCCGGTCGTGGGGATCGCCACCGCGTCCTTGCGCCACTGGTACGTGCCGCCGGTGCTCGCGCCGGTGAAGCTCACGGCGTCGCCGATGCACACGTTGGTCGTAACGGTCGCGGGTGACGCCACCGGCGGCGGGCAGAACGTGTTGAAGCGATTCCAGTTGCTGAACGTGCCGCCGGAGTTGCCG
>JAIEQQ010000492.1 GCA_019747615.1 Phycisphaerales bacterium | reverse complement strand
CAGCAGGAAGTTCGGGCGGCCGGGGGAAAATGGGCCGTACCAGCCATCGTTGCTGGCGTTGATCATGATGTCCGCGGCGCGGCTGCCGTTCCGATGCACCATTGCGCGGCAGGCCCAAGCCCAGACGGTCTCGTAGCAGATCGGCGTGGCGATGCGGATGTTGTTGACGCGGGCCGGGTCCGAGTCCGATCGACCGGCACCGGGGACGCTGAAGATCACGGGCGTGGTCCCGGCGCGGAGCTCGAAGGTGAGACCCTTGAGCACGAGGCGATCGAGCACCCACTGTTGAAACGCCGGGAAGCGTGAGAAGAACGGGAGCGTTTCGCCGAAGGGCGTGAGCTTGATCTTGTCGTAGCGGGCCGGATCCAACGCACCGTCACGGACGAGGAACATCGAGTTGAAGATGCCGTCGGACTTGGCCTTGAGGCGTCCCTCGGGCAGAGATTCGAACTGGAGATTCTCCTCGGCGATTGCGCCGATGAGCATCGGAATATTCATGGACTTCTGGGCGTCCAACAGCGCGTCGGCGTAGACCGTCGCGAGGATCGGCCCGCTGACGCCGAGCTCGGGCACTGGCTGACGGAGGGGGAAGGCGAGGCCGGCGCGATCTTGCGCGGCGCGGGCCGAGGCGTTCAGCGACGGGCCGGGGAACATCGTCTCGGGCCAGACGATCAGGTCCGGCTTCCAGTTTGGATTCGACGCCAGCGGGGCCGGGCGCGATGCGGCGCGGCTCAGATCGAGCCAGCGGCGCATCGCGATCAATCGCTCGTGCGTCGGCCACGAGGTCTTGTTGTCCTGGGTGATGTTGGTCTGGAGGGCGGCGACACGCAGCGCGGGGGCCTCAGCGGAGCCCATGCCCGGAAGATTGGCGAGGTTCTCAAGCGAGCCCAGCGTGATCCCGGCAATGAGGATGAACGCACTGAGTGACCATGTCAAGAGCCTCTCGCGCCGGTCGGTCGGCGTGGTCGGCGCTGGATCGGTTGATGCGGATGCGGAGGACGCATCGCGACCCGCGCCGGAGCCGGGTGGCACGCGAGACGGAGCGGCGGGTACCCGAGTCGAATCAGGGTTCACCCTGTGCATCGACATCAGCGTGCAGGCCGGCAGCACCACGAGAAATGAGACGAAGTACGTACCCAAGACGCTGGCGGGATTGCCCAGGCCCCAGTTGGACCACAGATCGATCGTCGGATGCGCGGCGAAGAAGAACGGGAAGCCCTCGAGAAAGACATCGCCGCGGATGAACTCGACGCCGGTCCAGAGTGTTGCCAGCAGGGCCGGGAGGGCCAGGCGGGCGATGCGGGAGCGATCGCTCCAGCGAAACACGATCGCGCCGATGAAGACGAAGAGCCCCGCCCAGAAGATCATGTAAAACTGATGCAGGACGTAGGCCAGTTCGCTGACGTTCCACATAAAGGCGTGCTGCCAGGCGTAGAACGGGAGCATCGCCAGCGCGAAGATGCTGGCGACCGCCAGGCGGCGGCGACGCCGGGCGAACGCCAGCCTTTGGGCAACCAGCAACGCCGGGACGGGAATCAGAAACGCGGCGGGCCTTACGCCGACCGCCGGGAAGGCCAGCGCCAGCAGACCGGCGCTGGCAAGACCCGCCAGAAGCGCGAAGAGCACGAGGTGGCGCGTGAAGTTGGGCATGGGCGGGGCGAGCGTAGCAAGCGCGGCGTGGGGACGGGCTGGGTGGCCCGCTTCTCCGAGGCGGGCGTCGTCAGAGCCGCGTACGCGAGCTCGTTGCCCAATGATCGTGCATGAAAACTGCTCGCACCCGCTCCGCACGTCCGCTCGCCGCTTGGTCGGTCGTTTTCGGTCACGTTCTGCTGTCGAGCGCCATGGCGGGTTCGCTGCCAGCACCGACGCCGCTGGTGGCGCTCTGGGGTGATGACAAGTGTTCGCGGTGCGCGGGTGTGCTGCTGCCGGGTCGGCTGGAGTTCTTCGCGGCGGGCCGCGGCGCGGCGTCGAGCGCCAGCGGCGGCGTGGGCGATGTGCCGTTGCGCGTGGATTCGGACCTGCCGGAGATATTCCTCTCAACCGGCGTGCTGTACAGCACCAGCGCGACGCTGCCGGAGTTCCGGGCCAAGGACGGCACGCTGGTGATCGAGGCTCAGCGTCGTCAGCGGAGCAACGGCTTTGCGACGATCGACGGCGGTTTCGAGGTGTTTCTCTATCACATGAGCAACCCGACGCCCGAGGTGCAGGGCGCGCCCACGACCGAGCCGCGGCAGCGGCGCGTGGTGGTGATGGTGCGGAACACGGGGGCATCGGCGGTGACGATCCGGCCGAGGCAGATCATGGAATCTCGCGGCAAGATGGCCGCGGCCGATGGTCCCGAGTCGCGGCTGACGGCGCGGATGCTCCGCGATGACTGGCGATCGGTCATCGAAACGCTGACGATCGAGCCCGGCGCGGCACGAGTCATCGCGTGGTCGCCACGCCTGAGCACGCCCGAAAAGACCGGCCCGAGCGGCTCGGAGACGGGCGCTGAGGCCGACAGTTCGCCCAGCGACTTCTTCACCGGTATGGTGCGTGCGACGGTCGAGTCGGTGGGCGGCCAGAGCGCCCGGACCGGGCTGGAAGTCTCGGTGATCGCGATCGACGCGGCGACGGCACGCGACGACTTTGACTCGGCGGCGCTCGCGGCGTCATCGCGCGGGGCCTGGTCGGGCGAAGGGGGCATGGACCTGCAGATTCCGCCGCCGACGTGCCACGTGCGGCGCGTCGTGGGTGTGTCCCGGAGCTTTCTGTGGCGCAGCGACGAAGTCGTGCTCAACGCGGCGGACTTGCGCGGCTCGGCGGGGCTCCCGGCGGAGCAGAACGCCGGCGACGCGCCGACGCACCGCGACCCCGACTTTCATCGCGGCGAGCGCGACCCGATCACGCCGGCGAGCGAGGCCCGCAAGCGTGCAGTCGGCGCGGTGCCCGGCGTGGCATTCCTGATGGCTGCGCCGGCGGTGCAGACGGTTTCGTGCCCGAAGGCTCGGCAGACGGCGGACATGCTTCTGCACCCCGGATATGTGCACGCCGACACGGTGGGGAACTACCAGGTTGAATATCTGCTCACCTTCACGCTGATCAATCCCAGCGCCAGCGAGCGGAGCGTGGACATCCGTTTCGGCAAGCAGGATGCGGACGTCGGGCTTGCGTGGCAGGTGCACTCGGGCGAATCACCACTGAGCCGCGAGGACCTGCGGACGCTGGATGTGAATGTGCAATGGGCCGGCGGATGGCGGAAGGACGATCTGGGCGACAACACGCGATCGCTGCTTGTGCCGGCCAAGGGCACCCCGGCGGATGTCGCCGTGCCCGGACGCGTGGTTGTGCCGGCCGGAGGAAAGCGGACGGTGGGCGTGCGGGCGATGATCGTGGGGACCAGTTCGCTGCCGTTCTTCGTGTACGTCGTGCCGATGGATCAGCCGGAGACGAAGTGACGGCTGGGTGGCCTGCCTCTCCGAGGCGGGGCTCGTCAGAGCCGTGTGCGCGAGCTCGCAGGCGAGGACTGCAATCGGGGCGGGGCAACTGCGCCCGGCCACTGAACGGCTTTGCGTTCAGTGCCTGGCGACAATCCCAAGCCCAGGAAGGCTGGATCGCGCTGCTCCGCTTGCGCTAGCAAAAGCTCCGGTTGCGCGTGCATAGGCTCTGCTCGTGCGACGCGGCGATCCGCCGCGTTGACGCGGGGCTCGGCTTGCGGGTGCAGATGCTCCGGTTGCGCTGGCGAGTGTTCTGCGTGCGTTCGCGAAGGGGCCGCGTGCGTGTGCGGCGGATGTGCTCGTGTGCTGCGTCCGAAAACAACTCGACGCCCGAGCCCCTGCCTGCCGGCGCGGGGCGGAGGGGGCGGCATCAGCTCAAGACACTCTTCCGCAAAGCCGGATCAGCGCCACGCCCTCCCGGTGAAGTCTTTCCTATCTTTAACGCAGCTTGGGAGGCTTGCTAACTCTGAACCAATACATTTTCGGTAGCCCATCGAGTCCAGAGAACATCACCTCAGTCTCTGAGAACTTATTCACATAGTCGAACATCTCGTTTACTGAAGAAAATCTATAGTGATAATAGTATCGCTCTCCATCAATGTCGATTGACAATCTGAACGATATAACATGCTCCGGGTCCAAGGGAAGCTGCGCACGATCCATACCCGCAACTTGAGCCTGCAGTTTCTTCAGATCAATCACTTTCTTTGCTTTTACAATGTCGACCAGTGTCTCGGACGAGTCGCTCGGGCAGTAGGTGGTTAGGACTACCACGTCGGGCAAATCGCTTGAATAGTTGAGCATTGCAGACAAATTCACGCTGGGTGTTTCGACAACGACGCTTGCCCACCCCGAGGTTAAACCTTGGCTTGGAACTTGGCTTGAAGCTTGCCTTGAACAACCATGCCCGATCCCCAGCAATGCGAATAGGCACATCAGACCAAAAATAATAATAATTATTTTCTTGTTCATGTTGATGTCATGGTGATTGTTGAACAGTGGACACGAGAGGGTTCAATACGAGGGCTAATTCCTCAGATCAATTTATTCGCGAGGCGACCAGCGCGGAAGCTTGGGTAAACGTGGTAGTGAAGGGTCCGAGAAGGGTCTGAGTGGAATTCGCTCGTCCTCGTCCCAGCTCGGAAATGGAAGTTTTTTCCATGGGTCTCCAGGCCCTTTAAAGTGTACGATGTGACCATTTAGAAAGCCATCGTCGAGCCAGAACGTACACTTGGGGTTCGAGGTGTTTTTGCAAATCGTCACTTCCAACATATAGTGGTCAGAAGTTGGCAGTCCCCTCTGGTTGCGATAATACTGATTTATGGTTCCGGTCAAGCATGAGGTCGCGCCGTGCATTTTAACATCGGCAAGCGCATTCATGAATATTCTTGACCAGTCCCAACACAGGTATCCCCCGACAGAGTCACCTCCGCCATCATCATAGGGCCCCCGTCCGTGGTACCTTCTCCAACTGCGTTCCAGGTTATCAAAAAACTCGTCCATAGCAATTCGGCAGCCACGAGCCCCACAACCTCCTGGACTGCGGGAGTTGGGGCCACAACACACATCGCACAAATTTTTAAGATCAGCCTTATCAAGATAGTTTGCCCCGCTCTTGCGGGTCGGCTTTCTGTCCACGATGGGGCCGGGGCGGCTGGGATACCCAGGTCCAGGTGATGAAGCTAGGTCATTCTCCGAAATTGTTTCGGCTTGCTGTACGTCGTACGTGCCATGGCGGGCGTGGTAATAGGCGGTCGGGTCGTTCGACGTCACGCCGGAGCCGGAGCCGATGAGGACCGGGTCGATCTCGTAGCCGGCGTAGCCGATGCGGTTGCCGCCCATTGAGCCGGTGCCGAACTCGGTGTCCAGGTCGCTGGGGTTGGTGAAGTCGCCGTCGAAGACCTTGGCGTAGAACATGTTGTAGTCGGATTCGGTCACGCCGTCGTTGCCGCCGGGGGCGATGAATCCGGATTCGTCGCTGGCGATGTCGCAGATCGCGTTGGCGGGCGAGCCCTGGAAGAACACGCTGCCGAAGACATTCAAGTCGGCCTCGGTGACGCCGTTGTTGGTGCCGCTGGTGGGGCCGAGCGGGTTGTTGGCGTCGTCGACGATGTCCACGGGGTTGATGCGGATGGCGACCCCGTACGCGGAGTAGCGCAGGTGGCTCGTCAGGAATCCTCCGGCTCCCGCGGTTCCGATCACGTCCGCCCTCCAGTTCTGGAGATAGTACCGGATCACGCGGCTCGCGGTGCCCGCGGCGTGCCAGGCTTCTTCGGATCGGTCGCGGCGGAGGTACGAATCGATATACGAACTGCCGCCGTACCCGGATGCACCGGCGCGGTGGTGGACGAAGAGTTCCTTGGGGTTCGCGTCCGGCGTGATGCCGCTGCCGCCCCAGGAACTGCCTGAACCCGTCCCGATCGCGGCGCGGAACGTGCCCCACTTCTGCCAGCGGTCGTTATGGGCGAAGACGTACCACGGGTCGGTGGTGTTCACGGCACCATCGGGCACGCCCGCCGTGCTGCC
The DNA here is from genome assembly GCA_019747615.1 of Phycisphaerales bacterium. The sequence continues at coordinate 2,209 of JAIEQQ010000492.1, read as the reverse complement.
GCTGACGTCGTAGTGCCAGGCGATGCGGTAGCCCAGGGCGCACTGGTCCGCAGGGCCGGACCAGTGGCACGTTCAATGCCACGCCCCCTTAATACGAAGACCCCGCAATGTGTCCGCATTCTGGGCATTTCTCAAAACCATGGTGTTTCGGGTAAGCGCACCAGACACAAAGCTGGCAGCGAGCCCGACGCCACGCCACCAACTTATCGTAGCCTAATAAACCTCCAAAGCAAATACATGTAAATACTGCAATGTTGACACTGAACGGGCCCAGGTATAAACGCCAGGTGGAAATGAAAGGTCCCGGTATCGCGAATGATGGCCCTCGCAAAAAAGACGTTTCCATTGAAGACGGTATCGAGATCCAAGAGTCGCCCACACCTACTCGAGCACTTTGGACAAATTTAAACGGAACCCCTGCAGTCTGCAATTCAACACAAGGTGACGCCAGAACCATACGACGAACGACTTCGACACACTCGAGCGGATCAAGTTCATACATTGTCTGAACATCTGTTCCAACGCCTTTTATAATCGCTCGGTGCCCAAGATCTTGCAGAGAGCGCGTGGACAACGCTGCTAACTGCGTTGGTAGCGCTCCAGCAGAGGTCTCAAGATGTCCTCGATACGCGGCACCGTCAGGTAAATGCCTGCTGAACAGACCGGGCCGGCCGATAACCGGCATCACAGCATTGCCTGGCTCTTGCCAATATCGATTTGTCTCAAATATTCCTCCTAGGCTTGATGCCGTCGCTTGGTTTGCATGAACACCCGCATGTTCAACACGTCGAACGGTCCACGATAACGGCTGATGCGACATCAGGCACGACGCTAGGGGAAACGCAATGACAATGACAATAGAAACAAAAATACACACCACAATACGAGACATTCTATTTTTGATTTCTGCAAGCATTTCCCTCCTCTACGGTAGGCGCAGCACCACCTCGGCACGCACGCATCCAAAGTTCTTGAAGACAAGATGCTTCGCTAACCGCACTCTCCCTTGCCTTCGCACAATCCGTAGTGGTGCATTTAATCTTTGCAGCACATAATGCCTCAATGCGATACGCCTCGGCCTCATTGCAAGCCGCTTTTCCATGACCAGGTTTTTCAATCGGATCAGCATTCGGATTCTTCGGATCACATGTGTGGTGATTCCAATTGGTTCGCTCATGCGCCTCAACACATGCTCGGTAGCTCGTTCTGAAATCGTCTCCACCGTCGGGAAATCTCTTCTTAATATTCGCGGGACAAATGCAAATGAATGGCTTTCCATCCTCACAGAACATTCGGCCGAGTCCGCCCTCAAGACAGTAGGTAAGACAACGTTTACGTGTCGGGCTATCAAAACTACCAGGCTCTCTAATATTTGGCGGTAGAACTACGTCAGGTGATACACAGGCCAGCTTTGAAGGGGCTGGCGGTGTCATGCCCGGAAGTGTTGGTGAAGTAGCAGGCTCTGAAACCTGACAAGACGCTCCGCACCCTGCTGCAGCGAGGCCGCGCGGATCGCTCGCAATAAGCGGAACGGACATAACATACTCATACAACCCCATCCCATCGTGATACCCTAGCGGGTCCCTTCGCGTCCAGCGGCCGAGGTTGGCGTCGTAGACGCGGTGGCGGACGTGGTAGTAGGCGGCGGAGCCGGTGCCGGGTGTTGCCGAGACAGCGGTGGGTGTGATGAGGATCGGGTCGTACTCGTAGCCGGCGTAGCCGATGGTGTTGCCGATCGAGGCGGAGCTCACGGCGTTGGCCTCGCCGTTGTCCCAGCCGTCGAAGAAGACGCTGAAGAGGAAGTTGTAGTCGCCTTCGTTCACGCCGTTGTTGGCACCTTGTGGGCCGAAGGGCGGTAGCGGCGCGCCAGCGTCGTTGGCGACGTCGGCTTCGGGGAGTGAGCCAAAGAACTTCGCGAAGAACAGGTTGTAATCGCCGTCTTGTACGCCGTTGTTCGGCGTGTTGATGGGCGGGCCCTTGGGGGGCAGCGCGTCACCGGTGTCGTAGGCGATGTCGATCGGGCTAGTGAGGAACCGGCGCGGGGCGCCGTACGCCGTGTAGCGCACGTGCTCGACCGGTCGGCCATCTTGGTTCAGCAACGCCACCACGTCGGCCCTCCAGTTCTGCACATAGTAGAGCTTCTCGTCGCGGTCAGAATCCGCTACGGCGTAGGGGGGCTGGGGGGCGTTGCTGCCGTTGCGGGCGTCCT
>JAIEQQ010000390.1 GCA_019747615.1 Phycisphaerales bacterium | reverse complement strand
CGCCAGTTGCGAGAGCTTCAGCGAGTCGCCGGCAAAGTCCGCGTGCTGAATCACCTCGTCGGTCTGGTAGTGATGCCCGAGGATCACCAGATCGTTGCCGAGCTGCTTGCGGCGCGCCGCGATCGACGCGCCCAGTTCCGCAGGCGTGGGCTTCAGATACTGCTCAGGAAGTGCCGGTTGCCACAGCATGGCACACTATAGATGGGTCGACCCCGCCCCTGACCCGCCGCGCTCACCCGCGCATGATCCCCGCCAGAATCTCCAGCCCCCGCGAAAGATCATCCGGCCTCGCCGCAAACGACAACCGGAAATGCGTATCGCGGCTGCTAAACGTCCGCCCGGGCACGATAAACACCTTGTCCTGCTTCGCCCGTTGATAGAACTCCTCGCCGGTCATCTTCAATCGCTCGGGCACCTTCACGAACGCATAAAACGCGCCGCCCGGCATCGCCACCTCGGTCACTTCGCCAAGCGTGCGCATCACCACATCGCGCCGCCGCTGATACTCCGCGATGTGCGCCGTCATATCGACGCCGAACGCCGCGATCGCCCCGGCCTGCAGCGGCGCCGGCGCGCAGACGTAGACATACTGCTGCAGCTTGCGCATCTCGTGAACGATCGCCTTCGGCCCCACGACATAGCCCAAGCGCCAGCCCGTGACGCCGTACGTCTTGCCGAAGCCGCGGATCACCAGCGTCGCGTCGTGCGAGCCCGGCTCGCGAGCGGCACTCGGGCACGCCGGCACGCTCGCGTCCGCCGCGCGACCCGCCGTCATGCTCTCAGAAAACCCAAACTCGTCGTAGATCTCGTCAGAGATCAGCAGCACATTCTTCCGACGGCACAACTCCAGCAAATCCCGCTGCTCCCGCTGCGTCAGCACCACGCCCGACGGATTCCCAGGCGAGCACACCAGCACCGCCTTCGTCCGCGGCGTAATCAGCTTCTCCACCCGCTCCGCCGTCATCCGGAAATCCGGATACGTGTCGCACGCCACCGCCTTCGCCCCGCACAGATGCGCCAAATACGGATACAGCACAAACCACGGGTCCGGAATGATGAACTCATCGCCCGGGTTCAGCAGCGCCATCGCCGCCAAGAACAACGCGCCGCTGGTGCCGCTTGTCACCAGCGCATCAGTCGTCGTGTCGTCAATCGTCCAGCCGATGTCCCACGCGACATGCTTCCGCACCGCTGCCAGCAGATCCGGGTTGCCCTGCGTCAGCGTGTAGCCGTTGAGGTTCTTGCCCTCAGCATCAATGATCGCCGCGACCGCGGCGTTCTTGATCGCCCCATCCACCGGAAAATCCGGCTGACCAATAAACAGCTTGATCGCGCCGGGCGTCCGCGCCGCCTCGTCAAACACGCGCCGGATGCCCGAGCCGTTGATGACCGAAGACCGCGAGCTGATCAGGGCGTTCAGGTCCATGTCGCCCAGTCTCACGCCTTGCCGACGCGAGTCTTGGCCAGGCCCAGGGCCTTGCCGTTCTTGGTGATGTCCATCTTCTTGTCATCGATCAGACGCTGGATCCGCTCCGCACGCGTGTAGACCGAGCGCTTCTTGGACATGCCGCCGGAAGACTTGAGTGAACGATCGATGCTCATGGGAGACCTTTGCTGATGGACAGGAGAAAATGTCGGTCGCGCTGGCACCAATCCCGTGCCGCGCAGGGCCGAGATAATAGAGCGCTCAAGCCCCTCAGGCGAGTCGCCACCCGTAACCGCATCAATCCGTCCAAATGCCGTCCAAGCCCCATCTCATGGCCTCCCCGGCGATGGCGGCGGCACAGTGCCCGGTGTCGGTTTTGCGGGGGTTGTGGGGAGCGGGGGGTCAGGGGGAAGGGGGTGATGGCGGGGTGGTCGGTCGAGCCGGATCCGTGGTGCCTTTCGACCCGCGCTCCTCAATCCACTCAAGTTGCTCGCGGATCTGCTCCGGCGTCGGGAACGTGTGACCCATCCCTTCGATGTCCCACAGGCGAGCATTCAGCTTGTCACGCTGAAACAGCTTCACCGTCGCCAGCACCGACGTGCGGTTGAAGTCCCCGCTCCCGGTCACCGCCGCGATCTTGCGGGTCAACAACTGCTGCCAGCGCTTGCCCGACGGCTTCGCGCACAGCGCGCCCCAGATCTTGGTTCCGTCGCCGGTGGGAATGTCCTGATACGTCACCAGCCCGACGAAGCACAACGCCCCGGCAAAATGCTCCGGGAAACAGATCTGCGTCAAGTTCGCGATCCGCGAGCCGCCGGAGATCCCCGCCAAGTACACCCGAGAGCCATCGATGTTGTAACGGCGCCGGGCGGTGCTCATCGCGTCCAGCGCCAGTTGCACGCGCCGGAGCGCATCGCGGTCGTTCCCCGCCTCCGCCGCGCCGATGCACACCAGCCCCAAATCATCAAGCGCCGTTTCCAAAACCCCCGGCGGTTTCCCCGACGAACTCGCATCCGCCCACACCACCAGCCCCCACGCCCGCGAGGGGTCATACCCCTTTGGCAGTCGCGTCCAGAACTTCTCCTCCGCGAGGTTTCGCGTCACCGGCTCAAAGCGGTAGTGCCCGCCGGTGCCCATCCGGTCGGCGATCGTCTTGGCGTCAAACGTCACCGGGCCGTGCTGATAGGGGTGCGGCGCCTCGAACACGCGCTGCCGCGGGTCCGTGCACGAATCAACAGACATCGACCCGAGATACCCGATGTCGCCCAGCAGCCGGTCCAGCAACTCCGCCTTCAACGACACCGTGCTCGTCGTCGCTCCGCCGCCGGACTTGCCGGCCTTGGACACGAGCGTGGTCACGTCGCTCGCGGCGTACGCGCCATCAGCCGCTTGCGAGATCGAGATCCGCGAAGTCCCCGCCGCGCCGGAGACATGCAAGACGCACACGACCGTCGACGCAGTCGCCTTCTCACCTGCCGGCGTCGCCGGAGTTGTCGGCGTCGCAGGCGCGAGCGCGGGCGCAGCCGCGCGATCGACCGTCGCGATCAGTTGTTGTACCTGCGCTTTGGTCAACTCCGCGACGATCCCCTTGGCGCGTCGCGCCTCCTTCGCAAGCCCAAGCTCCGCCGCCGACGGCACCGGAGCGTCCGGCGTCGTCACGACCACGCTGTGCCCGGTCTTCCGCACCAGCTCAAACGCCTGCTGCCCCGCCGCGCTTCCAGCGAGCACCAGAATCGTCCCGAGGGCCAACATCGCAGTCGCGCGTGTGTTCATGGTCAACATCAGATGCCGCCCGCGCCCAAACGCTTTCGCGAATACACCTTCGCCAGATCCCGCCAGAACGTCGGATACGTCTTGCGCACACACGCCGGGTCCTTGATCACGACATTCGGTCGCCGCAGCCCGATCAACGCCAGCGACATCGCCATCCGGTGGTCGTCGTACGTCTCAAACTCGACCAGCGGCACACCCGCCGAGCAATCGATCCCGCCCGTCGGCGGCGTGATGCGGATGCCCTCGTCGTCGGCACCATCTTCGCCGCGATGCGTGAACGACTCCACCTTGACGCCAACCTTTGCAAGTTCCGCAATCAACGCCGCGACGCGATCGGTCTCCTTCACGCGCAGCGTGCGCAGCCCCGTCAACGTCGAGCACGCGCCGCCGCTTGCGAAGCTCGCCAGGACCGCAGCCGTCATCGCGGCGTCCGGCATCTGGCCCATATCAAGATCAAATGCGCTCACGCTCTCGCCGCCGACCACGTTCGTCGAATTCGTACTCACCAGCGATCTCGCCCCAGCCTTCTCAAGCACCCCCATGAACGCGACGTCGCCCTGCAGCGAGCGAAATCCACCCGCCGGTTGAATACACCTCGACTCAGGCATCAGCGCCGCCGCCGCGTTCATGTACGTCGCGCCCGACGCGTCCGGCTCGACCGCATACGCGAACGCAGACAATCGCGATGTTCGTTCGCCCGTGGGCCCGGCCGGCCCGTGGACACGCATCACGCGAGCACCTTCATCAATCGCCACAGCCCCCGCCGCGTTGATCATCCCCTCAGTCATCTTGATGTACGACCAGCTCGTCACCGGCCCGACCCACCGCAGCGCCAGGCCGCCGGGCACAAACGGCGCGATCAGCATCAATGCCGAGATGAACTGACTCGACGCGGTTGTCGGCACCGCCAGCTCGCGCCCGCCGACCAAATCCTTCGGCATCGCGTACACCTTCAGCGGCACGCACCCCGGCTTCCCAAGCTCCTCCACCTTCACGCCCAGCTCGCGCAGCAGCTCCGCGAGCTCCCCGATCGGCCGCTCCCGCATCCGCGCGTTGCCATCGATCACAATGCCACCCGCATCCGCCGGCTGCAACACCGCCGCGGCGGTCAAGGACCGCGTCGCGGTCCCCGCATTATGCAAGTCCAGCGTCACCACCTCACCGGGCTCAATCTTCCACCGCCCGCCCACGCCACGCACGCGCAGTGTCGCATTGCCGCACGACTCGCCGCGATCGTCAACCTCCGGCGTGATCTCGATCTTCGCGCCCAGTTTCCGCAAGGCCGCGATCATCACCTGCGCATCGTCAGCGTCCACCAACGCACCCGTCAACGTGCTCACGCCCTCGGCCAGCGCCGCCAGCAGCAGCGCCCGATTCGTCAAACTCTTGCTCCCCGGCGGCCGCACCTCGATATCAAACGCCCCACGCACCGGCTCCACACGCACCGCCGCGGGCCACTGGTCGATCGGCAGCTTCGCAATGTCACGAACGGTGGGGAGCATGAAGAGTGCTGAGCAACGAGCAATGAGTGCTGAGCGGAAAATTGCCGAGCGCAACGGCTGCCGCGAGAAACACCGCGATCAGTCAACCGCGGCGATCAATCAGGCGGCAACGCTCCTCCCCGTCTGATTTGCCACTTGCAAATTTGCCATTTGCTGTTTTTCCCTTCCCTCCGCGTCCCTCCGTGTTCTCCGTGTACACGTCCCCTGTCTTTCTCTGCGTTTCTCCGCCCAGCTCTGCGTCCTCTGCGTACTCCGCTTCAAACCCTGAGCTCGCGCTCAGGGCTCCCTCGATCCCTCGATCCCTCGATCCCTATTCCTCCGCCTTCCGAAACACCGCCACCACATCATCCACCGGGATCACAAACAGCCGGTTGTCGCCATCAAACTCAACCGGGATCGCGTGCTTGGGGTTGAAGAGCACGCGATCGTACTTCTTGATCGGGTAGTTCGAGTCCGCGTCCACCTTCGCGCTGACCGCGACGACGCGCCCGGTGATCGTCGGGATCTCGATCTTGTCCGGCAGCAGAACGCCGTGCTTGGTTTGTTTCTTGTCGTCGTCTTTGCGGATCAGCACGCGATCGCCGATCGGCTCCACGACCTCGAGCTTCGCCGTCTTCCGCGGGGAATCTTCACCCATGGCAGAGTCTAGCCGAGCGCCCGCAGCCGCGCCCAACGCGCGCCCAATGTGCGCCGTTGCATCCGGCCCCGCGCGCCACTACGCTCTGGCCAATGGAACAGACCGCCCGCCTGAAATCGCTGATCCGAGATGTCACCGATTTCCCCAAGCCCGGCATCGTCTTCAAGGACTTCACGCCCATGCTCCGCGACGCCGGGGCCCTGGCCCTCGCTGTCGAGCTCATGTGCAACCCCTTCCGCGCCAAGGGCATCGATCTGGTCATCGGCGCCGAGTCCCGCGGCTTCATCTTCGGCACCGCCCTGGCCCGCTCCCTCTCGGCCGGCTTCGTCCCCGTCCGCAAGCCCGGCAAGCTCCCCACCAAAACCATGAAGATGGCCTACGAGCTCGAATACGGCTCCGACCACGTCGAAATCCACGTCGACGCGATCCACCCCGGCCAGCGCGTCCTCCTCGTTGACGACCTGCTCGCCACCGGCGGCACCATGGAAGCCTGCTGCAAACTCGTGCAGTCCCTCCAAGGCACCATCGTCGGCATCACCGTGCTCATCGAGCTCGAGTCCCTCCGCGGCCGCGACAAGCTCACCGGCTTCGGGCCAGTCCACAGCGTGCTGAAGTACTGAGGCGGACGGCAATCGGCAACCGGCATCCGGCAATCGGGGGGGAGCGAAAGACGGCACGTCGCTCTTAGCCTCAGCCTCAGCCTCAGGCTGACGGCTGATGGCTCGCGGCTGAAGGCTCCCCTCCCACATTCACCTCGCTCAGCCACTGCCCGTGCCGGTCGAGTTTCACGCCGTGCGCCGCATAGTCGGCCAGTTGGAGCATGCCATCCACAATGTAATAGAACAGGTGCTTCCCCGGCGACATCTGGAGCTTCGCCTCCCACCACCCCGGCGGCTCGCGCCGCAGTTGCACCGCGTCCCGCGCCCAATCCGTGAAGTCTCCCACCAGTTCCACGCGGCTCGCATCCGGCAGGTACACACGAAAGAGCGCCTCGCCCGAGTTCGTCAGCACGACCATGTGTTGCCCCTTGTGCTCAGAGGTCCAGCGCCAGCCGAGCGGTCGCATATCGCTCTGGCACGCCGCCGTCCCAATACGTTGTACCACGTTTTCGCCACGAGGTTCAACGCCAATCCGCGATTGGATCAACTTTGGTGCAAATGCCCTCTTTGGGCCATGGCAACCCCCAGCTGACGGGTCGGGCGGTCAGGCGCAGACGCGCGGGCGATTCGACAAAAACCCCCTCCCCACCCGCCTGATTCAATATTATGAAACAATCGCCGCCAGCTTCGCGTCCAGATCCTGCTCACCGGCGGTGATCACCATCTCCAGCTTCGGGCGCACCACCGCCCCCGGCCAGCGGTCGGGCTTCACCCGAGAGAGCTTCGACCAGTCCTTCTCGGTGGTCACGATCACCTCGCAATCCCGCGCCGCGCCCAGGATCGTCTCCAGCGTTGGCTCCAGATACGGATCGTGATCAGGGAACGTCAACACGCGCACGCTCCCGCCCACGGCGCTCCGCTCGACCATGCCGACAAATCCGCTCGGGTTTGCCAGCGCGCACACACACAGCACCCGCTTGCCCGCCAGCGGGTTCTGCCCGAGTGTGAACTCCTGATCGACGCTCGCGCCTGGCGCGCGAAGCCGGAAGCCCGTCCACGTGTGCGTCGCGTGAACGACGATCGCACGCGGCGCCAGCGATCGGATGACGCCGATGTAGTCCTTCAGGTCCGTCGGCGACAGAGACTCGCCACGCGTGATGACCATCACACCGGCGCGCATCAAGCCCTCCAGCGGCTCGCGCAGGTCACCCGCCGGCAGCAGCCGCTCGGCGCGGATGTTCCGCGACGCATCCACAAGCACGATGTCGAGCTGGCGCGCCAGTTGTCGATGCTGAAAGCCGTCATCCAGCACGATGTGCGAAACCTCTCGCCCGTCGTGCGTCGCAAGAAACGCGTTGATCGCCGCGGCTCGATCCGCCCCGACAATCACCGGCACGCCCGGCAGCAGCCTCGCGTGCTCGCTGGCCTCGTCGCTCTGGCCCGTCGCGTCGGGCTTGTATCCGCGCAGCGCAACCGCCGGCCTCGCGCCGAGCTTCAGCAGCCGACGGCAGACCCACTGCGTCGTCGGGCTCTTGCCCGTGCCGCCGGTGGTGATGTTGCCGATCGAGATCACCGGCCGCGGCACATTCACCACGCCCACGCCCTCATCAAAGGCCTTGTTCCGCCGATTGATCCCGGCTCGATAAAACGGCGTCAGCACCGGCCCCAGCACCCTTCGCGTGATGTCCCACGGACGCTTCATGGCTGCCGCCCCTCATCGATCACGCGGCTCGACGATGCCGCCTGACGCTCTTTCGCGTCCTTGGCCATCTGCATCGCGACCTGACGCGCGATCGTCGCACGCTCGGCGTTGTACAACCTCATCGTGTTGAACCCGTCCATCACCGCCAGCATCAGCACCAGCCCAACCAGGAGCACCACGGCGCTCCACGCCAGCAAGAACATCCGAGGCGACGCCGGGGTCACACTTGTCAGCGCCACGCTCAACACCCCCAGCAGCACCATCATCACCAGCGATGTCGCGATCCGCAGCCGCCGCCGGCTCGCCTCCATCGGCGCTCGCTGCGCCCAGAGCGCGTACAGCGCCAGCAGGATGATCAACGCCCCGCCGACCGCCATCGTCGGCCCCAGCGGCGCAAGCGGCCCCGATGACGACACGATCGACGGCGCCGCAGGCGCGTTCTGCGTCGGCACTGCCGGCGCTGTTGAGCTCGTCGAGTTCGGATTCGCAGTCGGCGTGGTCACAACGCCAGCGTACCCACCCTCCGGCCGGGCCGCGAGGCCGGTGGTGTCTTGAGGCGC
>JAIEQQ010000342.1 GCA_019747615.1 Phycisphaerales bacterium | reverse complement strand
GTAAGCCTCATGCAGGCCCGTCGCTCACGTTCGACGGAAGGAACGCCCGGCTATGGCAGACAATGGCAACTACGACCGTCGCCCCCGCACGCCCAAAGGTCGCGAGGAGCCGGATCAGACCCCGCAGAAGCCCAGCGGCAACGGCCCCACGCCCGGCGGGCCAAACACCCCGCCCGGTCGCAATGGCGTGAGCCCGCCGCGCGCGCTCTTCTTCATGCTCGTTCTGGTCGTCGTGGGCTTCTTCGTCGTGATCGGCATCTCCGGCTCCGGCGGCGCCGCCAAAGAAGTCACCTTCGCCGAGTTCAAAAACCTCGCCAACAGCGGCCAGCTCAAAGAGGACGTCGTCTTCCGCGAGAACGGCCTCTACGCCATCAAGATCGACCCCAAGGACAGCACCGAAAAGGGCCAGGTCTACGTCGAGCTCTTCGGCGATGCCGTCGTCAACCGCGTCCTGGGCGAAGTGCAAGACCAAACCAAACTCAAGCCCCGCTTCGAGCGCCTCGGCCTCGGCTCCCAGCTCCTGCAATCCCTCATCTACCTCATCCCCTTCCTCCTCATCCTCCTCATCGGCTGGTTCATTCTCTTCCGCGGCCTGCGCTCCGCTGGCGGCGGCCCCGGCGGTGTGCTCGGCAACTTCGGCAAGTCGCGCCACAAGATGCTCATGAAGGAAAAGACCGGCGTCACCTTTGACGACGTCGCCGGCATCGACGAGGCCAAAGACGAGGTCGAAGAGATCATCCAGTTCCTCAAAGCCCCCAAGCGCTTCATGAAGCTCGGCGGCCGAGTCCCCCGTGGCGTCCTGCTCATCGGCGAACCCGGCTGCGGCAAAACGCTGTTGGCCAAGGCCATCGCTGGCGAGGCCGATGTCCCGTTCTTCTCAATCTCGGGCTCGGACTTCGTCGAGATGTTCGTCGGCGTTGGCGCCAGCCGCGTGCGAGACCTCTTCAAGCAGGCCAAGGAATCCGCCCCCTGCATCATCTTCCTTGACGAGATCGACGCCGTCGGTCGGCGTCGCGGCGGCGGCTTCACCACCGGCGGCCACGACGAGCGCGAGCAGACCCTCAACGCCATCCTCGTCGAGATGGACGGCTTCGCCACCGGCGATGGCGTCATCGTCATCGCCGCGACCAACCGCGCCGACGTGCTGGACCCCGCGCTCACTCGCCCGGGCCGCTTTGATCGCCAGATCACCGTGCCGCTCCCGGACGTCAAAGGTCGCCTTGAGATCATCCGCGTTCACGCCAAGAACAAAAAGCTCGGCCCTGATGTCAACCTCGAACGCCTCGCCAAGATCACCCCGATGTTCAGCGGTGCAGACCTCTTCGCCCTCATGAACGAGGCCGCGATCGGCGCGACGCTCCAGAACAAGGACTTCATCGAACAGGAAGACTTCGAAGAAGCCCGCGACAAGATCCGCTACGGGCGCGCCCGCAAGTCTCGCCAGCGCGAGGCCGACGAGAACAAGCTCACCGCGTACCACGAGGCCGGGCACGCGGTCCTCCAGGTCATGCTCAAGGACGCCGATCCGCTGCACAAGGTCACGATCCTGCCCCGCGGCTCCGCCGGCGGCGCCACCTTCAGCCTCCCGGATAAGGACCGCTACGGCTTCGGCCTCAAGTGGCTCAAAGCCACCATGCGCGTCGCCTGCGGCGGCCGCATCGCCGAAGCCCGCGCCATGAACGACGCCTCCAGCGGCGCCGTCGCCGATATCTCGACCATCACCCGCATCGCCCACACCATGATCGAGGAATGGGGCATGAGCGAGAAGCTCGGCTTCGTTCGCTACACCGGCAGCGACACGCGCGAGTCGTACATGCCCGAGCGCCAGTACAGCGAGGCCACCGCCAAGCTCATCGACGAAGAGGTCAAGCGCATCGTTGACGAGGCCTACGCCGATGCAGACCGCATGCTCACCGAGAACTGGGAAAAGGTCGAGGCCGTCGCTCAGGCGCTCCTGAAGTACGAAACCCTCGACGTCGCCGAAGTCCTCAAGATCATGCGCGGCGAGCCCATCGGCAAGCCCACCGTCTCCGACCTGCTCGCCGAGGAAGCCCGGCGCTCCGCAGCCGCGGCCCTCCCCGCCGCCGGCGATCCGGCAAAGCCCGACCTCGGCACCGGCGCCATGCCAAACCCGGCATGATCCACGCGTGAGCCCTCCCCCCCCACCCTCCCCCGGTTCCCACCGGGGGAGGTGCCGCGCCCCGCGGCGGAGGGGGCAGGACTCCAGAATACTCGTGACCACAAACATAACGTGATCGCTCGTCCCCCGTCCGTTTCACGTCATGTTCGCGTTCACGTTCTGCCATCCCCCACCCCCTACCCTCCCCGCATGAGCACCGAAGCCGAATGGGGCGCGTTCCCTTCCGTCGTTGATGACAAGCCCGCGATGGTCGTCTGCGATATCTCGTTCGGCCGCAAGCCCGACGCGAGTCTCAACACGCTGATCCACGTCCGGCTTCCGCTGACCGAATCCGACGAGCATGGCATGCCCACCGACAGTGCTCTGGAAGCCATGAGCGCCGCAGAGGACGCCGTGATCCCCACGCTCGAAGGCCTCGGCGCCCGCCACGTCGGCTCGATCGTCACCGGCGGCGTCCGCCACCTCTACTTCTACTCCAAATCCGATCGCGGCATCGCCGACGCCCTGCGCCCCATCTCCGGCATGTTTCCCAAGACCCCGCCCAGCGCGATGACCCGCGCCGACGCCAAGCACGCGCTCTACTTCACGCAGCTTGCGCCGAACGACTGGCAGCACCAGTTCATCCTCAACGCCGGCGTCATCGCCGAGCTCGCCGAAGCGGGTGACGATCACGAAGCGCCGCACAACATCGAGCACGCCGCGGACTTCGGCACGCGCCAGGATCGCGACGCCTTCGCCGACGCGCTCAACGCCATCGAGATCGAGTTTCAGATTGACGGCTCATCGCTGAACACCGAGCCGGACACCAGCACGCCGATGCCATGGCGAATCCTGTGGACGCACGAATCGCCGATCGACCTGGAAGCCCTCACCGACGTCACCTCAGCCCTCATCGAACTCTGCCGCCAGCACAACGGCGAGTACGACGGCTGGGGAACGAACCTTGTGAAAACGTGAAGACGTAAGGCAAACATGAACGCGAACATGAACATGAAGAGAGCCTGACGCCGAGCTTGCTGAAGGGCACACGTCGTGCCGACAGGTCCTTTTCATGTTCATGTTCATGTTCGCGTTTACTTCTTCCCTTCCATCACCTCGCGCGGCATCGCGAAGCACCACACCATCGTCGGCACGTCATCGCGGAAGTCGTTGTCATTGGCCACCAGCAGCGTCACGCGCCCGTCCTTCAGCACCGGCCCCAGCGCCAAGCCCTCGATCTTCTCCGGGAACGTGCTGCCGGCGATCCCGAACCGCGGGTCCAGCATGTCGATCAGCAGCGACTTCTTCACCGGCACGATCGTCGCCGGCAGCTCGTGCTTCGGCAGCGCCTCAACGCCGGACACATCCGTCGCGCCGGCGATGTCGATCATCGTGATCGTCTTCGATCGCGCCTTTGAGCCGTCCCGGCCGTCGCGCTCGATCACCAGAAACTTCGTGTCGCTGATCGCCATGATCTCGTTGGTCCCGAGCTTGTCCTCGTCCAGCACATAGACAAACTCACGCGTGTCGCCGCTGGCAAGCACGATCTCCATCAAGCGGATGTTCACACCCTCTCGTCCGCCATCCTGAATCAGCGGCGACTGCAACAGCGCAAACGCACGCTTGCCATCCGGCGAGAGCGCCAGCCCCTCAAACCCGCGATTCGCCACGCGACCGCGCGTGTTGGAGCGGTCCTCATCCACCGCCTTGATCATCGGGCGAACGACACCGAACGCTCCGGGCAACACGTACGACCGTACGCGCTTGCCCTCACGCGTGAACTCGTACACCACCGGGCCATACTCATCGCAGATCAACAGATTGCCGCTGGGTAGCACGCGCGCACCCTCAGGATCAAGCCGCAGGCTCTCGGTGTGATCGTCAGAATCAAACGACGACGACAGCCCCACGTACTGAAACTTCCCGTCATTGAGCAGCGTCGTCTTCAACACCTCGATCTTCACCGGCGGCGTGCTCTCCGGTTCGACCGTGATCTTCGCCTCATGAAACCGGCACGAGTACTCCTCCGCCCCGTCCTTCGGCCCGCGATCCGGCACCAGCACAAACATCCCCTCACCCCAAACGCCCGCGCCAGCGATCGCGCTGCCCCAAGCCCCAAACCGATTGTGCGGCACCGGCCCGCACGGCTCAGTCAACCCCGACAAATCCGTCGCGCTGGCCTCAATCCTCGCGGCACCGATCAACTCGATCCGCGCATCCGTCGTGGCCTCGCTCAACTTGCGAGGCGCCTCCACCTTCACCGCCGGCGCCAGCGATGTCCCCGCAGCACAGACAATCCCCGCCGCGCTCAAGAACACGCCCGCACAACCAACCCACACGCTCAATCGCCCGATGCCCATGATGATCCTCCAAAGGGAGCCCTGAGCGCAAGCTCAGGCGTCCAACCGCAACCGACCAATCGCGCCGACGCACCACAACACTGATGTCCCGATCTGAACCCTGAGCTCGCACTCAGGGCTCCCTTTCTCGCTTCCGTAAGCCCAGCTTCTCCGCCCAATCCTCGCGCCCGGCCGCGCCATCCTGCATGTCCCGAGTGTACGCGATTGCCCGATCGATACTGCCCGGCTCGAACAAGTACGCCGTGCTCGCGTGCGCCGCCCATGCACGCTGCGTCGGGCCGATCATCGCGTGCTCGCGCAGCTTTCGCGTCCCCCACTCCTTCAGTTGCTTCACCATGATTTCCGGCGGCACGATTGGCGCAGCGATCACGACATGCACATGGTTCGATCGCACGTTCAACGCCCTCAGATCCCACGCCCTGATCTGGCAATGCCGCCGCATCACACCATCAACCAACCGACGTGCGACATCGGTCAGTAGCAGCGGCGAGCTCTTCAACCGTTCCATTGACGCGTCGAACCGCTCGCCGTCGGCCTGCAATCGCTCGCTCCCGAACACGTTGTGACTGCGATCAACGGATCCATCCGCGTCACCATGCAACCACGTTCCGTACGTGTGCCATGTCAACAGATACCCCGGCGGAAGAGCCATGCCGCAGGATACACCATCACACCAAAAGGGAGCCCTGAGCGCAAGCTCAGGCCCAAAACCGCATCCAACCAACCACGCCGACGCTCGACAACACCGGATCCCGAAGTCAACCCTGAGCTCGCGCTCAGGGCTCCCTTCTTCGATCTCGTCTTCAGTCCCCCCCAAAAAAACACAAGAGCCCCGAGCTTGCGCTCGGGGCTCCCTTGATCACAGATTCAAATCACGCGGCGAAATCAATAATCCATATCATCCATCCCGCCACCCGCCGGTGCCTTCACCGACTTCTTCTCCTTCATATCCACGATCGCGCAGTCCGTCGTGAGCAGCAACCCCGCGATGCTCGCGGCGTTCTGTAGCGCCACCCGCTCCACCTTCGTCGGCACGATCACGCCCATCTTCATCAGATCGCCGTACTCGTGCGTCAGCGCGTTGTAGCCGAACGTCGGGTCCATGTTGTCCTCGACCTTGCTCAGCACGATCGAGCCGTCCAGGCCGCAGTTGTGCGCGATCTGCTTGATCGGCGCCGAGACTGCGCGATAGACGATATCGATGCCGATGCGCTCGTCGCCCTTGACGGTCTTCTTCAGCTTCTCAAGCACGCGACGCGCCTTGAGGATCGCCACGCCGCCGCCGGGCAGGATGCCCTCTTCCACCGCAGCGCGGCACGCGTGTAGCGCATCCTCGACCCGTGCCTTCTTCTCCTTCATCTCGACTTCCGTCGCAGCGCCGACGTTGATCTGCGCCACGCCGCCGGCGAGCTTCGCCAGACGCTCCTCGAGCTTCTCGCGATCGTAATCGCTCGTCGTCGCCTCGATCTGCGCACGGATCAGCTCAATGCGGCCCTTGATGTCCGCCGCCTTGCCCGCGCCCTCGACGATCGTCGTGTTGTCCTTATCGATCGTCACCTTCGCGGCGCGGCCCAGATCACCGAGCTCGACCTTCTCAAGCTCGATGCCCAGCTCTTCCATGATCGCCTTGCCACCAGTCAGCACCGCGATATCGCCCAGCATTTCCTTACGACGATCGCCGAAGCCCGGGGCCTTGACCGCCGCGACCTTCAGCACGCCGCGAAGCTTGTTGACCACGAGCGTCGCGAGCGCCTCGCCCTCGATGTCCTCAGCGATGATCAGCAGGCTGCTGCCGGTCTCGGCGATCTTGCCCAGAACCGGGAGCATGTCCTTGGCGCTGTTGATCTTCTTCTCGAAGATGAGGATGTACGGCTTCTCGAGCACCGTCTCCATCGTCGCCGGGCTGGTCACAAAGTGGGGGCTGAGGTAGCCCTTGTCAAACTGCATGCCCTCAAGCAACTCAACCTCGGTCTCGAGGCTCTTGCCCTCTTCGACGGTGATGACGCCGTCTTTGCCGACCTTGTCCATCGCGTTGGCGATGATCTTGCCGATGTCGCTGTCCTGGTTGGCGCTGCAAGTGCCGACCTGCGCGATCTCCTTGGACGAATCGACCTTCTTGCTCAGACGCTTGAGCTCCTCCGCGATCGCGCTCACGGCCAGATCGATGCCGCGCTTGATCTCGTTGGGGTTCGCACCGCTGACGGTGTTCTTCAGACCCTCAGCGAAGATGCTCTCGGCGTAGATCGTCGCGGTCGTGGTGCCGTCGCCGGCATCCTTTGACGTCTTGGAGGCGACTTCCTTCACGAGCTGCGCGCCCATGTTCTCAAACGGATCATCAACCTCGATCTCCTTGGCCACCGTCACGCCGTCCTTGGTGACGGTCGGAGCGCCGAAGGACTTCTGAAGAACAACCACGCGGCCACTGGGGCCGAGGGTGACCTTGACCGCGCGAGCGAGTTTCCGAACGCCATTCAGAATCCGCTCACGTGCATCGGTATCGAACGCAATTTGCTTAGCTGCCATGTGTTTCCTCTAAAAGTTACATGCAATGTCGAGTCGCAAACAATAGATGCAATCGAGTATATTTATAATCAGTCGTGCCACGGCTCTGCATCCGCTTCCGGCCCAGTATCCGGCGAGTACGGCAGCTGCTTACCGTCAACACAAAGGAGATGACTGACCGATATATCGTTTCCAATTTCGATCGGTATTTCAAACAGTTCACTAGGCATATTTTTGGAAACATTAACGATTGATAGCTTCCATATGTCTTTTGAATCAACTGAATTCAGACGCCATGTTTTTCCGCCCTGATGATCAACCTTCGCAGTTACAACTAATGAATAGAAGTACTTATCCGTAGCGTTCATTATCATAGTTTAGTCCTCGATGACAGCCATGATTTCCTCTTCGCTCATCACCAGATACTCCTGATCATTCAGCTTGATCTCGGTACCCGCATACGACGAGAACAAAACGCGCTCGCCCTTCTTCACGCTCAACGGCGTCAGGTGGCCCGTCTCCGTATTCAACGTGCCGGTGCCCACCGCCTCGATCACGCCCGTCTTCGGCGTGTCCTTGGCCTTCTCGGGCAGATAGATGCCGCTCTTGGTACGGTCCTCGGCCTTGTCGCGCCGGACCAGCAGCTTGTCGTGCAAGGGCCGGAAGCCGAGATTGGTCGTGTTGCTGTTGCCGCTCGTGTTCTTGGCCATAAACCTACTTCTCCTGTTCACTCGTGAGCAACGCACACGCGCCGCCCAACCATTTCAAAATCCTCTCAACCGCGCCGACACGCACGCCGCGCCAAACGCAAGATCTCAAATCTCATTCAATCCGCGATTCCGAATCCAAGCTCCACGATCTCCACTCACCTCGCGCCGTCTCAGTTTGCTGCTTTGCTGCCTTTCACTTCGCCACTCTGTCACTTTGCCACTTTGCCACTTCCCTATCTGTTCCCACCCGGCCACCGTCCCGCATAAAACCTCACCAAACACCGCTCCATCACCGCCAGCATCGACTCCAGATCAGCACCCGCCCGATCCACCACCGCAAACGCGCCGCACCGCAGCGCCGTCTGCATCTCGCGAGTCTCATCGCGATGAGACCGCGGCGCTTTCAGCACCACCGTCGGCGGCGGCGATTCCAGCCGCGAAAGCAAATCCAAAACCCGCGGCCCGCCTGACTCGATCGGGCTCCCCGGCATCGCCGG
>JAIEQQ010000236.1 GCA_019747615.1 Phycisphaerales bacterium | reverse complement strand
CGTATGCTCTCGCTCCCTCTCACGGAGCGGCCCTTGATCCACACACCCGTCGTTCGCTCTTCCCCCCTCCGCCTCGCACTCCTGGCCACGCTCACCTCTGGTGCGTGTCTGCTCGGCGTCGCGCCAGCACTTGCCCAAACGCTGCCGCAGATGACGCCCGTGGCACCAACGGCTGCGCCTTCAGCGCCCGCACCCGCCGAGCCGAAGCCCGCGCGCCCAGCCGCCGAGACGCCCCGCGCAACGCCCGCGCCGGCGACAACGCCATCGCCGTCGGCTTCCGTGCCATCGGATCCGCGCGCCGACGCCCTCTCCGGACTCCTGCGCAGCTTCAGCGCCGACGAGGCCCTCTACACCCAGCACCTCTTCACGCTCTCCAACCCGTTCTTCGAAGGGCGCGCCCCCGGCACGCGCGGCAACGTCCTGGCCGCCGAGTACATCGAGTTCTACTTCCGCTCACAACTCGCCCTCACGCCCGCGTTCCCCGATGCTCCGATGCCGCCCGCCGAAGGTGAGACCGCCGAAACGCCCACGCCCTTCCGCTCCTTCCGCCAGCCCTTCCAACGCGGCACCGAACTTCGCGTTTCCAACGAAGCCCTCGTGCTCAGCGCAGATGGGCCGTCTGCAGAATCCACGTTTACTGCGGGCTCAGACTTCAACACCCTCGGCTTCTCCGGCTCCGGCGATGTCTCAGCGCCGCTGGTCAGCGCCGGCTACGCGATCGATGCCGGGGCCAACGGCTTCCGCTCGTTCCCCGAGGGCGAGACCGACCTCAAGGGCAAGATCGTCCTGCTCTTCCGCTTCGAGCCGCTGAACGATCAGGGCCGCAGCCGCCTGGTCGATCCCGAGCAGGGCGGCTTCTCCCCCGCGGCGTCCATCGCCGTCAAGATCGGCGCCGTCATTCGGCGCGGTGCGTCGGGCGTCATTATCGTCAACCCGCCGGGCGTTGACGACCCTCGCGCAAACGTCCTTGAGACCGCAATCTCGACGCAACAGATGATGTCGTCTCAGTCGGTGCCCGTTGCGATGGTCAGCGAGGCCGCTGGCGATCGCCTGCTCAAGAGCCTCGGCTCATCCCTCATGGCCACCCGCAAGATCGCCGACGAGGGCAAGCAGATCCAAACCTTTGGCGAGCGGCCGGTGCGCCTCGCCGCGAGCGTTGCGCGCGTGCCGGTGATGACCGACAACGTCGCGGGCGTCCTGCGCGGGCGCGGCTCGCTGGCCGATGAGTACGTCATCATCGGCGGCCACTACGACCACCTCGGCTACGGCTTCTTCGGCTCGCGCGCCCCAAAGCCCCGCGGCATCATTCACAACGGCGCCGATGACAACGCCTCCGGCACCGCCGGCGTGCTCCTGGTCGCCCGCCAACTCGCCGACGCGTACGCAGCTCTGCCCGCCGATCGCGAGGCACGCTCGATCATCTTCATCGCCTTCAGCGCCGAGGAGAGCGGTTTGCACGGCGCGCGGCAGTTCATCCGCAAGGCCCCGATCCCGGCCGACAAGACCTACGCCATGCTCAACATGGACATGATCGGCCGTCTGCGCAACGGCAAGATCGATATCGACGGCTTCGGCACCGCGACCCAGTGGCCCGAGATCGTTCAGCCGCTCATCGCGAAATACCCCCTCACGCCCAAGTACGGCAAGAGCGGGCGTGGCCCCAGTGACCATGCCGAGTTCTTCGGGGCCGGCATTCCCGTGCTGCACTTCTTCACCGGCCTGCACGCGGAGTATCACACGCCGCAGGACGTCTACACCACGACCAACCCGCTTGGCGCCGTGCTCGTCACGCGATTGGTCTCCGACGTCGCGATGGATTTGGCCACTCGCGAGGGCAAGCTGACGTTCCAGAACTCGCGATCTCGATCCGACATCACCGGCGATCGCGACGACGTCGAGCCCACGCCGATCGCCCCCGTGCCCGATGTACGCCCCACGGCTCGCCCGGTATCGCCCGCGTCAAGCTCGCCCGCGCCGTCGAACCCGGCGTCGCCCGCAGCACCCGCGGACCCGGCCGCTGCGCCGCGCACGTTGGACACCGGCGCGGCGCCCGAGCAAGGCCCAGGTCGCGCCGGCCCGATGTCCGGCATGCGCGTGCGATTCGGCATCGCGCCGGGTGATTACTCCGGCGAAGATGGCGTCGTCGTCGGCGATGTCTATCCAGACACGTCCGCCGCGGAGGCCGGCCTGAAGGAAGGCGACCGCATGACGCGCTGGAACGACAAGCCGCTGAAGTCCGTCGAGGATTGGATGCCGCTGTTGGTCACGCACAAGCCGGGCGACAAAGTCCGCATCGTGTACGTCCGCGCCGGCAAAGAGCTGGAGACCACCGCGACGCTGAAGGGCCGCCAGACCACGCGCAACGAGTGAACCGAACGCGAGTGCGCCACAGGGGCCCGGCCCGCCGCACATCGAGCGTCTATCGCACCCAGACGAACTTCCACGCGCCAGCGCGTTGCTCGAGCCAGAGCTCGGTGAACTTCAGGCCCTTGGTGGCTGCGCCGGTGATGCGGATGCGGTACTGGCCGCCGCTGAAGCGATCGAAGGCGACGTTGGGCGAGAGCTCCGCCGCGGGCATGCGGGCAAAGAGAATCATGATGTCGTCGTAGTTGGTTTGCAGGAAGTCGATGATGTCCTGCTCGGTCTTGCCTTCACCGATGAACTGTCGCTTGGTCGTGTCGCTGACGATCTGATCGAGAAAGAGCTGCTCTTTGCCGTCGTTCAGCCGCATGGCCAGGTGGACCATGACATGGCGCGGCCGCTTGGAGACGAGCGTGTCCTTTCCGCCCTGCGTGGTTAAGAGGTCCTTGATCGACGCGTCGCCCTGAGCGGTGGGCGAGGCGAGCGGGTCACCCTGGGATGTGAAGTCCTCGCCGCCGCGCTTCGCGCCGGGCAGGCCCTCGAACATCGAGCGTTGCCGTCTGATGATCGTGCGACCGTCGGGCGACTCGTCGCCGCCGGGCGAGCAGGCCGCGAGGCCGGACGTAAGCACGATCATCGCGCCGAGCGTCGCCGCGATCACGCGCGAGCGATCACGACAGCTTCGCGCCGTCTTCACCGTATTGATCGCCAGCCGCCCGCTCCGCACGCCGCACCTCCGTTGATTCGGCACCGCACATCAACCCCCTGCGCCGGTCTGCACCTTGCGAGTGATCGGTGAGGCGTGCCCACGCCGCCAGACATCGTGCACGCGGAAATCGTCGCGCGTCGCAGGGTGATCCTCGCGCCAATGGCAGCCGCGGGACTCCTCTCGCCACAGCGCCGAGCGGGCCATCAGCCAGCCGGTGGTGAGCATGTTCTGAAGCTGCCAGCCGGCGACATCATCAAAGATCTTGTCCAGCGTGTAGCGGCCCCAGAAATCGATCATGTGATTCAGGTCCGCCAGCTTCGTGCCCTTGCGCTCGATGCCGCAGTTGCGCCACATCGCTGAGCGCAGCGAGCTGAGTACGTCCGTCAGGTCCAGCTCCGCAGATTCCGGCGGGCGGATGTCCGAGACGATCGGCACGGGCGCGGGACGCACCGGCGCGCCCCACTCCGGCGTCGGCAGCGGCAACTCAACTCCGCCACCCCCGTTGAACGTGGCCATCATCTCGCTCAGCGCACCGTTGCCCTTGGTCCGAGCGCTCGCGGCCTTGCCCGCCAGTTCACCCAGCACCAGACCCTCCAGCAGCGAGTTGCTCGCCAGCCGGTTGGCCCCGTGCAGCCCGCTGCACGAGCACTCACCAACGCTGTAGAGCCCCGGCACATCGGTGCGCCCGAGCTCATCGCTCAGCACGCCGCCGATGGTGTAGTGGGCTGCGGGGTGGACCGGAATCAGATCGGTCGCGGGGTTGAGGTCAAACCGCGTCAGCAGTTGCACGATCCCCGGGAACTTCTCGCCGAAGCGTTCGATATGTCGGCAGTCCAAGAAGACCGAGTCCCCGCCACGCGCCGCGAGCCGCCGCACGATCCCGCGCGTGACGACATCACGCGGTGCCAGTTCGCCCAGCGCGTGCTCGGTCTGCATGAAACGCACGCCGTCGGAATCAACAAGATGCGCTCCCGCCCCGCGCACCGCCTCGGTGATCAGCCATCGCGCGGCGCCGGCGACGTACAGGCACGTCGGGTGAAACTGCACGAACGCCATGTCCGCGATCGATGCGCCGGCCCGATACGCCAGCGCCACGCCATCGCCGGTGGCGACCTTCGGGTTCGTCGTCTCGCGATAGATCATGCCCGCGCCGCCGCTGGCCAGGATCGTGGACTTGGCCCAGATCATCTGCAGGCCGAACTTCGGGTGATGCGTGATCGCGCCCATCACCGGCGAGCCGGGCTCCTGCCCTTGCGTGATCAGGTCCAGCGCGAAGCACTTGGTAAACACGCGAACACTCGGCGTGCGCGTCAACTGCTCCCACAGGCAGCGCATCAGCTCGCGCCCGGTCGCGTCGCCCTGGCTGTGCAAGATGCGCGAAAAGTTGTGGCCACCCTCGCGCCCCAGCATCGGCACGCCCGCGCCGTCAAGATCAAACCGCATGCCCCAGTTGATGATCTCGCGGATCCGCGCCGGGCCATCTCGCACCACCCGGCGCACCACGCCATCATCGCACAGACCCGCCCCCGCCGTCAGCGTGTCCTGAATATGGCCATCGAAGGTGTCCGACGAGTCAAAGACCGCCGCGATCCCGCCCTGCGCCCATGAGGTGTTGTTCGCGCCCGCCGGCGGGGCCTCGTCCTTGGCCAGCACGATGACATCGCCCAGTTCTGCCGCCGCGATTGCCGCCCGCGCGCCGGCCACCCCTGAACCGATCACCAGTGTGTCGCAGAAGATCTGCGGCAGCAAGCTCGAACGGAACGGAATGAGGTAACGCCGGGAATCAAAGAATTGGCTGGACACGCTGGAGGGTAGCGACGCCCCTCGCGGCTGGAAGCCCTGAGCACCCGGGCCCTCGGCAGCCAAAGACGGCTTGTGTTCGTACGAATCGGTCGGGCACGTTCGGGCGAATGCGATTACACTTGGTCATCCGGAAGTGCGACCGGCGAACTCTCGCGGCGCACCCGCCTCGGTGGTCATGGGCCCGACCCGCCTCAATCCCTTTTCCCCAACTGGAGTTGCACATGAATCGTTCCCCGCTCAGCTTCGTCCACGCGGCTGGTCTTCTGGTTGGTCTGGCCACCATCGCGCCGGCAGTCCTCGCCCAGGAATCCAACACTCCCGCGCCGACGCCACCGCCCGCCCCCGCGCAGGCTTCGACCGATCCCGTCCAGGCGATGATCGACGCCTTCAAGGCCAAGCGCGAGGAGCTCTCCAAGGACGGCGCGCAGCCGTCTCGCGCCGCCGTCTCAAAGGCCGCCGACGAGGTCTTCCAAGCCGCGGCTCTGGACACCAAGGCGCTCACCGCGGCCCAGATCAAGCTCGTCAACGAAGCGGGCATCATCAACGCCCTGAGCGCCAAGAACCGCCCCGGCTTTGTCCTTCGCCTGCACGAGCTTGGCAAAGCGACCGATGCCGCCGGCGCACAGGCGGCGATGATGGCGCTCGGCCTTGCGGGCGCAGTTCCCCCGCCGAAGCAGGGCGAGATCCTCGCCACCGCGCTGGGGCACCCATCCCTGAAGAACGTGATCGGCGAGCCCGAGTCGATCCGCGCTCTGGCGTCCGTTGCACGCCTCGATGATGAGGCCGTGAAGGGCAGTCGCGAGAAGCTCTTGGGCATCGGTTCGATCCTGCCAGAGTCGATCGGCGGGCAGGAGGCGGCGATGCTCGGCAGCTTGGTCGTCGGCCTGGCCAACGACACGACACCGGCCGAGCGTGAGCCGCTGCGTGCCAAGGTCTTGGCGCTGGTGACCAAGGCTCGCGACGCCGCGAGCGAAACCGATCGTGCGCGCCCGCGACTTGTCGATATGGCCAAGACCCTCGACGGCGCGTTCGTCCGCACCGGCCTCGTCGGTGAGACTGCCCCCGAACTGGACTTGGTCTGGGCCAGCGGCAAGTTCGGCTCGCTCGGCAGCACCGCCCCCAAGAAGCTCAGCGACCTGAAGGGCAACGTTGTTGTTCTGGACTTCTGGGCCACCTGGTGCGGCCCGTGCATCGCCAGCTTCCCGCGCATCCGCGATCTGCAGAAGCACTACGAGGGCTACCCCGTGGTGATTCTCGGCGTCACCTCCGTCCAGGGCTTCCATATCGATACCAAGGCGAGCGACCCGAAGGCACGCCGCATCGATACCAAGGGCGACGCGACCCGTGAGATGGAGCTGATGAAGAGCTTCATCGACGCGGAGAACATGACCTGGTCCGTCGTCTTCAGCAGCCAGCCCGTCTTCAACCCCGAGTATGGCGTGCAGGGCATCCCGCACGTCGCAATCCTCGACGCCAAGGGCGTCGTTCGCAAGCGCGGCCTTCACCCAATGAGCGGCACGCTCGCTGACAAGATCGCCGAGATCGACGGCTTGCTCAAGGAGGCGGGATTGCCCACGCCCCCGGCCGCAAAGCCATAAGGCCCGATGGCGCCCGCACGCGTGCGGCCATCACTTCGGATACGCTCGTCGCATGATCTCAGGTGAGGCGACGAGCTCAAATCACGAGCCAGTGAGCGCAGCGGGCGCGGGCGAGAGCCCGCTCCCCGGCGCTCGCGTTGCGCTCATCCTGCTCCTGTCGATCAACCTCTGGAACTACATCGATCGCTACATCCTCGCGGCTGTTCAGCCCCTGATCCAGAAAGAACTCTTCGAGCCAAACGACAAAGACGTAAAGACCAAGATCGGCCTCCTGGCCACCGCGTTCCTGATCTCGTACATGGTGATGGCGCCGATCTTCGGCTGGCTCGCCGATCGCGCGCCCCGCTGGACGCTCATCGGGCTCGGTGTACTGCTCTGGTCCGCCGCATCCGCGGGCTCGGGCCTGGCGACGGGCTTCACGTTCCTCCTCATCATGCGAATACTCGTCGGCGTGGGTGAAGCCGCGTACGGCCCCACCGCGCCCACACTCATCGCCGACCTTTATCCCGCCAGCCGTCGCGGGACTGTGCTGTCGTGGTTCTACATCGCCATCCCCGTCGGCAGCGCGCTGGGCTATATCCTCGGCGGCACCGTCGCGAATCTTTCATCGTGGCACTGGGCGTTCCTGATCACGCTTCCACCCGGGATCGTTCTGGCGGCGTGCTGCTGGTTCATGAAGGAGCCAGCCCGCGGCCATGCCGATCGTGCTGTCCGCTCGACCACGTCGTCAGCCCCGGCACCCACGCGTCGCTCGACACTCGTCGAGTACAAGACGATCCTCCGCACGCCGTCGTATCTGCTCTGCACGCTGGGCATGACCGCCATGACGTTCGCAGTGGGGGGCATCGCATTCTGGATGCCCGAGTACGTTCACGTGTATCGCAACGGCGGCCGCCCCGACGACACCGAGGCCCTGGCTGTTGTCAACTACATCTTCGGCGGGCTCACGGTGGTGACCGGCATCGTTGCGACGCTGTTCGGCGGCTGGCTTGCCGATCGGCTGCGCACGAAGATCCGTGGCGCGTACCTTGTCGTCTCTGGCCTGGCGATGCTCGTGTGCTTCCCGCTGCTGGTCGCGACGCTGTACATCCCCTTCCCGTACGCGTGGGGCACGCTGGCGCTGGCCATGTTCTTCCTCTTCATGAACACCGGACCTTCGAACACCGTGCTCGCAAACGTCGTGCACCCGTCCGTTCGCGCCACAGCGTTCGCGATCAACATCTTCGTCATTCACGCCCTCGGCGACGCGATCAGCCCGTTCATCATCGGCGCGATGGTGACCGCCTCAGGCCCGACTCCCGAGACGCAGAGCTTCACGCCGGGCTTCCTATTGGTGAGCTTCGCGATCCTGCTCGGCGGCCTCCTCTGGCTCTGGGGCTCACGCACGCTGGACCGCGACACAGCCAAGGTGAACGCCGGCGCCTGACAATGCCCCCGTGGGGCAGGCGTCCTCGCCTGCCTCCCGCAGACTCACTGTGCGAGGCGAGTGGCAAAGTGGCACAGCCCGATGCCCAGTGCCCAGTGTCCAGTGTCCAGTGCCCTCCCCCTCCCCGGCGTACGCTCGCCCCATGACCACGCCAGCTTCACGCCCGCCTCGCCCAACGCCCGATCCCACCCTGGACGCGAACCTCCGCTCGTGGTTTCCCGCGGCCAACGACCCCGCCTCCGATTTCCCAATGCAGAACCTCCCGTTCTGCTCGTACTTGCCCGACG
>JAIEQQ010000204.1 GCA_019747615.1 Phycisphaerales bacterium | reverse complement strand
GGCGGGGGGGCGGGTGGTGTGGGTGGTGGGGGGGGTGGGGGGGCGGCTGCGATTGCGCTGATCGAGCTTCGCGGCGATGTTGATGCGGCGCTGGAGCGTGCGGGGATTCGGTGCGTGTCGGTGGGCAATGTGGCGGTGCGAGATCTGGCGGGGATTGACCACGGGGTGGTGGCACGATGGACGCTCGACTTTTGCACGATCATGCCCCACGCGGGGCCGGAGGTGGTGCGGCGGCTGATGGAGCACCTGGATGGTGCGGGGATCGGGCGTGCGAGCGATGGTGATGTGCGGGCGCACTGGCCCGAGGCGAGATCGCTGATCGAGGCTCGGGTGCTCGCGGCGCTGGCGCGAACGGAATCCACGCGAGGCTTCGAGGCGTTGCTGAAGCAGGCGGAGTCGTGGGCGGAGGAACTGCGCCGGGAGCGAGAGCAACGGAGCTTCGCCGGTGAGCCTGCACTCGACGACGAACATTTGATCGATGCGATCGCCCAGAGCGAAGCGATTCGCATGCGATCGGTGGTGATGAACCGGTTGATCACGCCGCCGACGGTGGTGGCGCTGGGGGCTCCGAACATCGGCAAGTCGTCACTGGTGAACGCGCTGGCGGGGCGGAGCGTCTCGCTTACGGCCGATGTTGCGGGCACGACGCGCGATCACGTCGGCGTGACGTTGGATCTTGGTGGCCTCGCGGTCCGATGGCTCGATCTGCCGGGGATCACGCCAGATCAGTGGCTGGATGCGATCGCCAGCGGCGAGGTTGCTCGGACTGCCGAGACACTGGGCGCTGCCGCTGGCACACTCGATGATGGCGGCGACGCGACGAGCGAGGGCGTTCTTCGCGAGTCGATTCACGCCGCGATGCGGATGGTGCGCGGGGCGGATCTGCTGGTGCTGTGCGGCGATGCGACACATCCGGCGCTCAACGTGGACATGGGTGGATCTACGTCGTGGTTGAGCACGATCCCGCGTGTTCGCGTGCACCTTCGCGCGGATCTGCTGGCGGCTGGCGGCGACGGTGGTCGAGCCTCGGGAGGCGCGGTGGTTGGCGGGGCGTGGGCGAGCGATGTGCGCGTGAGCCTTCGCGATGGGGGGCGTGATTCGGCGCGGGGGCTTGAAGAACTGGTGGGCCTGGTCCGAGAATCTCTTGTGCCAACGGGCATGATCCAAGACGCGCGGGCGTGGCGGTTTTGGTAAGGGTCTTCGCCTAGACTTGCGGCTCGCGTTTGTCCGATCGATAGCAGGCACGCCGAAGGCGTGCGGAACGATCGCGGGCGACGCATTCAACGCGGCACGGAACGGTGAACACTCATGGCGATCGATAAACGGCAGCAGCAGATCCAGGTTGGCGCGGGGCTCGAAGAGTCGCGGTACAGCCAGGACTTCATCGAGCTTTTGCGGACGTATCTGGCCCCGGTGCTGATGATCGTGGCGCTGGTGGTGCTCGGCTACCAGGGTTGGAAGTGGTGGCAGAATCGCCAGATCCAGGCGACGGCGACGGCGTTCAAAGAACTGGACGCAGCGACGCTGTCTGGCAACCCGATGAGCTTGCTGCGGGTCGCTGAGGATCACGCTGGCCAGCAGGCGGTCGAACCGCTGGCGAGGCTGAAGGCGGCGGACATCCTGCTGGAATCGGCATACGCCAAGATCGCGCCGGGCGCCGAGTTCCTGCCCGATGGCAAGCTCAAGAGCGAGACGGACCGCCTCACCGATGCGCAGGCGGTCGAACGCATCGCACAGGCTGAGGCCCAGTATCGCATGGTGCTTAACGAGTTCGGAGATGTGCGGGGCAAGGAGATCCACGCCATCGGCGGCGCGTTCGGCCTCGCGGCCATTGGCGAGACGCGTAAGGCCTGGGACGACGCGCGCGTCAGCTATGACCGCGTCATCGCGCTGAGCGACCGTGCGGGCTTCAAGACCGCGGCGGACATTGCCCGCCAGCGGATCGCGTCGCTTGATGCGCTCAAGGTCGCGGCGGATCTGCCGTCGAAGGCGAGCGTCAAAACGCGATATGACCGGCGAGTGGTGTCATACACGCTCACGCCCGATCAGGTTCGCGACGGGCTGGCGGTTGAGCCGGTGGTGACGCAGCCGGACGGCCGGCGCGTGGATGCGCCGGCGAACGTGCCGGAGTTCGCACCGACGTTGCTGAAGCCCAAGGCTCCCGCACCGGCGCCAGCGCCGGTGACCCCTGCCATGGAACCCACGCCCACACCCGCAGCGACCCCGACAGCGACCCCGCCCGCGAACGCGCCGGCGACGAAGCCGTGAGCGACGGACGCGGGCAGATCCGCGTTCTTTGGCGAGCTCCGCGGATTCGCCCTGACAGCGCACTCGGCATGGCAAGAGTGACGGGCGAGCGGTGCGGGCGAAGGTGCGCCCAAGGGCGCACGCGGAATCTCCGCAGGAACGATGACCATGAAACGCAAAGGGCCACGGCGCGAGGGCAAGCCGGTCCAGACGCCGGGCGATGATCGCTCTGGCCCCGGTGATCACCTTGAATCTGTTGACGCACCCCGCGGCGAGACTCGCGGAGAGGCGTACGACCGTCCGCGGACGAGCGAGTTGATTTTGCCGGGGGGCAAGGTGGACAAGCGGGCGCTCTATCGCGCTGCGGAAGAGGGGCTTCGGGCCAAGCGCGAAGCGCACGCGGACCCGGGCAAGGCGATCGTGGACGAGGACTATCTCGGCGATGCCAGCGATGTGGCCGTGGGCGACGCGAGCGAGCGGGGCGTCGGTGCTGCCGTTGGTGGTGGCGCCGATGAGGAGGCGGGCGATGATGAGATTGCGCCGCAGCGGGTGCGGTTCAAGCTGAAGCGGGACTTGAACAAGCGGCTGGATAGGTACTTGGTGGATCGGATCACGTTCATGAGCCGCGCGAAGCTGCAGGCGGTGATCGAGGCGGGCGGGGTGACGGTGAACGGTCGCGAGGCCAAGAGCTCGACGATGTTGCGCGAGGGGAGCTTGGTGGAGGTGCTGATCCCGCCGCCGCCGAGCGCGGTGGTCCAGCCGGAGGCGATCCCGCTGGACGTGATGTTCGAAGATGAGCATCTGATCGTGGTGAACAAGTCGCCGGACATCATCGTTCATCCGGCGAGATCGCACAACAAGGGGACGATGATCAACGCGCTGGCGCACCACTTTGCGCACGGGCAGGGCGCGGTCGCCGGGGGCAAGCTGAGCGATGTGGGCAAGGAACTGGCCAGGCCGGGTGTGATCCATCGGCTGGACCGGCAGACATCGGGCGCGATCGTGTTTGCCAAAACCGAGCAGGCCCACTGGCAGGTCGCGCGGCAGTTTGAGCTTCGCAGCGTAGATAAGCGGTACGTCGCGGCGGTTCACGGGCGCGTCGAGCGATTGGCCACGACGTTCGACGAGCCGATGGGCCCTTCGATTTCGAGAGAGAAGGGCCATCGCGAGAAGCAGATCGTGCGGCATGATCCGGGCGGCAAACCGGCGATCACGATCGCGCGGGTCTTGGGCTACTTCACGATCCCGGCGACGAACGAACGCGACCGGGCGCGATTCGATTCAACCGGCGCGCCCGAGGGGCGGATGTGGGCCACGCTACTGGAGATCGAACTCAAGACCGGGCGCACGCACCAGATCCGCGTTCACTGCGCGCACCACGGCCACCCGCTGCTGGGCGATGACATGTACGGCGGCGTGCTGATGGCGGGTGATGGCGGGACAGCCGGCGGCGGCGGTTGGCCGGGAATCGGGCGCGTCGCGCTGCACGCGGCGATGCTGAAGATCAGGCACCCGACGACGAACGCGGCGCTTCGGTTCGTCGCGCCGCTTGCGCCGGATCTGCGATCGCTGTTGAGCGCAATGCGAAGCCTGCCGGGTGCCGAGGAGCCGGCGGACGTTCCCGGACGAGTGCTGACGATTGACGGCCTCCTGGCGTGAGACATGAGGCGTCGGGCGCGGTGGCTTGGGCCGGATGAGCCGCGGCTGTTGAGAGTTGCGAGTTCGGGGGTTTCTCGGCTACGCTGAGAGTTCCAATCGCTCGCACACCTGACAGGGACACCGCCATGACCAACCGCACGATCCGCGTCCGCTCGACCACCCGTCTTCTCCTCACGCGCCCGTGTGTCACGGGCTTGGCCATGGTGCTGCTGGCCGGGTCGCTCAGCGGCTGCGCCGGTCGCTCTGCTGAGCAGGCGGCGGCGCCGACGGCGGCCTCGATCGCCGGGCGATACATCGCGACGCTGGGCGATGGCGACGCCGCGGCGGGGGCGGTGGGGGGGGCGGCGAAGGGTACTGATGCGCTGACGCTGATTCGGTTGCCGATCGCTGACAGCGCCGCAGGCGTGGCGCAGTGGGATACGAGCTTTGCGCAGTTGCCGGTAGCGAACACGATGGCCGGGCATCCGGGCGTCGTCGCGATTTCGGCGATAGGCGACGCGGCGTTTGTAATCAGCGGCAAGGGCCCGACGCCGGCGTCGTGGCAGGGCACCGGCGATGGCGTGGTGTCGGTGGATCTTGCGGACCCGATGGCGCCGAAGATCGGCACGATGTCGATGATGGGGCTGAAGCCGCGGGCGATCGCGTTGAGCCCGATGGGCAACTTGCTGGCGGTGGCGTGCGACAAGCAGGGCGCACAGATCGCGATCGCGCGGGTTGAGGGGGGAGCGCTGAGCAGCGCCGCGGCGTGGAGCTTGGCGGACCTTGGGCTTGCTGAGAACACCGCGGCGTACTCCGTCGCGTGGCATCCGTCGGGCCGGTTCCTGGCGGTGGTGCTCTCGGCGTCCAAGAGCGTCGCGTTCTTTGAGGTCGATCAGAGTGGTGGCGGATTGGGCTTGGCACCTTGGGGCGGCGCGGTTTCGCTTGGCGATACCGACCAGACGCCCGCCTTCGGCGCGTTTACTGATGATGGCGACACCTTCGTCGTCGTGTCGCAGGGCTTTACGGGCGGCGCACCGACGCCCGGCAGCGTCGCGAGCATCCGCTTCGAGCGCGACGCGACGATGACGCCGGGTGCCGACGGGCGCGAGGTCGCGCAGGCGAATCACAGCGTGCTCGGGCGAGCCGCGGCGGGCATCTCGCCCACGGGTCTTGCAATCAGCGGTGGCAGCGTCATTGTGACCAGCGCCCGCGCCGGGACCAGCGCGGGGGCTGGCGGCATCGTCAGCCTGATCAACCTCTCGAGCGATGGCCAGTTCGGCGGCGTGCGAGAGGTTGATGCCGGCGGTATTCCGATGGGCGTCACGCTCACCGCAGACAAGGGCGCGGTCGTCGTCTCACGCGTCAGCGCCGCGGCGGGCGCTGGCGCCGATGGCGAACTGGTGTTCTACACGCTGCAAGCCGGCCGCGGCGATCGCGCCGGCGATCTGCTCAAGGCCGATTTCACCGTCGGCGTGGGCAGCATGCCGCATGGCGCGGTGATTGTGCGGTGAATGGGGGAAGGGATCGAGGGATCGGGGGACCAAGGGATCAAGGGATCAAGAGAGCCCTGAGCGCGAGCTCAGGGGTCTGGTCGTTCTCGCGCCCACCCCCCCCCGGCGGGGGGATTTTCTAAGCGGAGCGGGCATTTTTTTCCTGGCGGTGTATGCTGGGCGGGTCCGAACAGGAGATCTGACCATGTTGCCGACGATGCCGACCGCCGTTGTTCGTTCTTCAAGAACCCTCGCGCCGACCCCCACCCCCCGGGCCTCCCGGCTCACACCGGCCCTCGGCTTGGGCTGGACTGCGGCGCTGGTCGTGATCCTGCTGGCGGTGCTGCCGCTGGCGGCGGCCAGCGCCCAGGTCTTCAGCAACAACGCCGCGATCACGATTCCCACCTCGGGCACCGCCACGCCCTACCCCAGCTCGATCAACGTCGCGGGCTTTGTGGGCACGCCCAATGGCCTGCGTGTGCGGCTGAAGAACTTCGGGCACACGTACCCGGAGGATGTAAGCGTGCTGCTGGTGGCCCCCAGCGGCCAGGGCGTCGAGTTGCTCTCGCGAAGCGGCAGCAGCAGCGTCGTCACTGGTCTGACGCTCACCTTTGGTGCCGAGTCCACCACGCCGCTGCCCGTGCCGCTGGTCACCGGCACGTTCGCGGCCGGCGGGGGCAGCTCGGCATTCAACGCCCCGGCGAGCGCGATCCCCCGCGCCGGATCGCTGGGGGCATTGATCGCGGGCAGCCCCAATGGCCAATGGCGGTTGTTTGTTCAGGATTTCTTCAGTGGCGATGGAGGCAGCATCGCCGGCGGCTGGGAGCTTGAGTTCGGCGACTTCGGCGGCGTGGCGCCCACGCCGTCGTCCCCGTCCACATTCACGTACCAGGGCCGCCTCGAAGGCGGCGTGACGACCGGCACCATCGACGCCCGCTTCAGCCTCTGGAGCCATCCTTCGATCAACATCATTGGCAACCGCCTGGCCGCGCCGGTCACGGTGAGCGGCATCGCCGTGACGAACGGCCTGTTCACCACGCCGGTGAACCTGGGCGTGCCGGTGCCCGCCGATATCCAGACCTGGCTTCAGGTTGAGATCTCCAGCCCGGCCGGTGCGCCGTTTGTGGCCCTCACGCCGCGGCAACCGATCACCGCCGCACCCCTGGCCGGCGTGGCCAGCGCCCTGGGCCGATCGACAGCGCTTCCGACGGGCGACGTGGTCATCAGCGGGCCGCGGGGTCCGCTCCAGACCGGCTCGCTCACGCTGCGAGCGCCCGGTGCCATCATTCCGGATCAATCGGGCTCACAGGGTGGGTTGCTCAGGTTGGTGGCGGGCAACGCCAACACCGCGGTCGACGTGCCGCCGGTGGGCACCTCGCTGAACAACGACGTCCACATCATCGCCGGCGACAATGTTTGGGAAGATTCGAGCCCAGGATCGTTCTGGAACGGCAACATCCAGTTCTTCGCCGGTGACGGCCAGCCCGAGCGACTTCGCATCGTCGGCGACAACGGCTTCGTCGGCATCGGTACGAGCACACCTGGCCAGCTCCTCGACGTCCGCGGCAGCATCGCCCTGGGCAACAGCGGCGAACTCCGCGCCGCCAGCGGCGAAGAAAACCTGCGCATGCTCCGCGGCACGCTGAACGCCAACGGCACGACCGCCGTCGGCTCCGGCTTCATCGCCGCCCGCACCGCCCCTGGCACGTATGCCGTGAACTTCAACAGCGCCTTCAGCGGCGTGCCGACGGTCACCGTGACGCCGTTCAACGCGTCGTTCTACGTGTTCGTGAACCCCGTGAGCACCACCGCGTTCCAGATTAACGTCCGCAACACCTTCAACGCCGCCACCGACGCGCCCGTGAACTTCATCGTCCTCGGGCCGAGGTGAGGGGGAGGGGGGGAAGGGATCGAGGGACCGAGGGACCCAGGGATCGAGGGGAAAGGCACTGGGCACTGGGCATGCGGCATCAGTCGTTCTGATCTGCTGAAGGCTGATGACTGACCACTGAAAGCTCCCGTGGGGCAGGCGTCCCGCGTCCCGCCTGCCTGCCGCAGACTCCCGGCCACCGCTTGTCACGCGGCGCTGACCGCGGCCTTGCCGCACTCGGGGCACGGGGCTGTTGCGCTGAGGCCGCGCAGGTCGTAGCCGCAGGACGGACAGCCGCTGGCGAGTGCTCGCCGCCGCGCGACGATGCCCGAGCGGAGGAACGCGCCGGCGGTCAGCCCGATGGCCAGCGGCAACGGCCAGAGCAGAAGCACGAACTCTGTCCCGGCGGCACCAAAGTTTTGGCTGATGCTGCCAATCCCGAAGTTGATCTCTGGAGAACTGTCAGGGAACGTTTTCACCTCGAATCCGGTCCACCACTGCGGCGCGAACCCAAGATCGATCGATTGGTCGCGGCGAAAGATCCTGAGTCCCGAATGATGCCGCGCTATCGGACGCATGTTGGGGAGCCCAATGACGATTCCGCGGCTCACCTCCACCACCGCTGCGGCTCCGTCGGACCCGAGCAGTGTCCACCTCCACGATCCCGCCCACGCCGCGACGACAAGCACGCCCAGTGACAGCATCGCCCAGCCGATCGCGCGGCGTTTGCGGCCGATGGTTCGGCGATTCGGTCTCTGGGGCTGCGCGGCTTCGGTCGCGGGGCTCATGGTGCAGTCTACGGGCGGTCGCCTCGCCCGGTTGCTGCAAGGCCCGGCAGCGATTCTCAACACTGCCACAGCACTCATCCAGCTCTGTTGAAACCTCCCACGTCCTTCGGCCAAAA
>JAIEQQ010000394.1 GCA_019747615.1 Phycisphaerales bacterium | reverse complement strand
GCAGAACGTCGCGTTCATGTCCAGCGTCTCGCGTGCGTACGCCCCGGCCGGCCATTCGCTCGCGTGCATCACGCCCCCGGCGACGCCGGAGATTCTGGCGTTGTCAGACGTCGATCTCGATGCTCGCGTGCGCTCGCGACTGACCGAATGGTTCGGCCATCGCGTGACATCTTGGACACTGCTGCGAGCGCAGCGGATCAACAACGCGCTGCCCGATCAATCTCCACCCTGGCTGACCAAGCGTGAGTGTGCCGCGCGGGCCGAGCCCGGGCTCTACATCGCCGGCGACCATCGCGACACCGCGAGCATCGATGGCGCGCTGCACAGCGGACGCCGGGCCGCTGAGGCGATCTTGACGGACACCCGACCATGATGTTGCTGCTCATCCACGCCGTTGCGACGCTTCTGATGACCGGCGTGGTGCTGTTTGTCGCGATCGTTCATTACCCCATGTTCGCTCGCGTCGGCACTGCCGACTTCCCGGCGTATTCGCGCGAGCACGCGAGCCGGACCACGATCGTCGTCGCGCCGCTCATGCTGATCGAGGCGCTGACGGGCGTGCTCCTGCTGGTGCCGTCGTGGAGCGCGCTGCCGCCCGGTGCCACGCGTGCGCTCTGGATTGGCGCGGCCCTCCTGATCGTGGTCTGGGGCATCACGTTCGGGATCAACGTGCCGCAGCACGCGCGCCTGGCCAATGGCTTTGACGCCCGCATCCACCGGCAACTCGTCGCGTCGCACTGGGTCCGCACCGCGGCGTGGTGCGCCCGGGCTGGCGTCGTCATGGCGGCCCTTGCGATCGGCCAGGGATAGGGGAAAACTCGCGGTCCAAGCGCCCGGATCTGACAGAATGCGGTGAATTCTCGGCCCTTCCTCACCGACCCAGCCAGATACCACCGGCGTACTTCGGATCTGCATGTACACTTGGGGGCCGTCATCCGTCAGCACTCAGACTTGAGCACTTCGCGCCGCGCCATGCCTACCGACTCGCAATCTTGCTCAACGAACCCGCGACGCTCGACGCGCGTGCTCGCACTCCTCGCCAGCACGCTGGCGGCTCTGGGCATCGGAACGCACTCCGCCGACGCCCAGATCCGGCCCGAGCAAGTCCTCTTGGTCTACGACCCCCGCCCGTTCTTTCTTGATGAAGGCGTCTCCAAGCCCACCTCGCTCCTGGTCGCCGAGTATTACGCCGGCAGCGCCAAAGTCCCTGGCGGCGTCGGAGGTCAGCCCGGCGTGCGCCCCGGCGTGCGCGTTCTGAATCTTTCCAACGCGGGCGGGCCTTCCACCGCTTTCCCCGATGCCACCCGAGGTCAGTTCGAAGCCAACCTCCGCAACCCCATTCGAAACTGGCTCCTGGCCAACGACCCGCGCGGCGATATCCGCGTCATCCTCCTCACCAAAGGCCTCCCCCACCGCATTTACCAAGCCTCGCCCATCTACGCCGGTGATCAACCGCCCGTCGCCGGCAACAGCATCACCGGCGGCACCTACACCACCGCCTCGGTTGACTCCGAACTCACGCTGGTCACGCAGGATCTCGGCGGTGACACCACCGCCGCCGGCGGCTCTAAGGCCACCGGCCAGATCGGTAACCCGTACTGGCGCCAGACCCGCCCGATCTCCAGTTGGCCCACCACCAACCGAAGCGCTCCGAAGAACTTCGTTCAAGCGGTCACCTCGCCGGCGACCACCATCGGCCGCTTCTGGCGGGCTCCGGTTGCAGATACGACCAACCCACCGCTAGCGACCGAACTCACTCCCGGCGATATGTACCTCGTCTGCCGACTCGATGGCAGAACAATCGCCGATGTGAAATCGATGATCGATCGAGCGCAGGGGCTGGTGGTCAACGTCGATACCGCGACGTTCGTGCTTGATGAGTCCGGCAGCAACGGTATCACCGACACCGTCGCCGGCAGCGAGTTTGACAACGTCGGCTTCGCCAATGTCACTTGGAACGGCGATGACTGGGAACAGACTCGCGATCTGCTGATCAACGACAGTCGCTTCCTGCCGTCGCTGGTGCGATACAACGCCGACAGCAACGCGGCGGGATTCATGGTCGGCCCTCGCCTGAACTACAACAATCAGGGCCTCGTCGTCAGCACGCCGCTGATCTACCTCACATCGTTCGGCGCGAACGCATCCGGCCCGGCCCCCGGCGAGCAGCCGGTGCCACCCACCGGCACGCCCGATGCGCGCACGACCTACGCGACATCGTTCAACTACGCGCCCGGCGCGATGTTCACGTCGCTGGAGTCCTTTAACGGGCGCGACTTCACGAACATCGGTCAAGCCGCGGGATACCCACAGCAGCAGGCCTCGTCGTTCCTCGCCGCGGGCGGGACGTTCGCCGTCGCCAACGTGTGGGAGCCCTTCGCCGACGGCATCCCCGACAACCTCCAACTCGTGCGAAACTTCTACCTCGGCGGGCTCACCTTCGCCGAGGCGGCGTACACGTCCATGCCCGGCCTCAGTTGGCAGCAAATCGTCGTCGGCGATCCGCTCGCTCGCGTGACCCGCACCGGCGAGGACATCGACGCCAGCGGGCGGATCACCATCGACGACCTCTATGCGTGGAACGCCGCGTCAAACACCCGCAAAGACCTGAACCGTTCGAGCACCGTCACCGACGTGGATCGCAAGATCATCGAAGACGCCGTGCGGCCGACCCTGGACCTGGATATGCGGGGCGTGCAACGCTGAGCGAAACTGGGCCGGCCTCCCCCGGTGGCCCTGCTTCTGCCGTTCGTGGCCATGCCTCTCCGAAGCAGGTTCCGCCGACTTCATCACACCGCCAGCGCCGCCGCGTTGCCAGCGCCGCAGCCAATAAAAAACGCCCGCTCATCGAGCGGGCGTTCGTGTGATTCGATGCTCTCAATGACCGAGACCAACCATCACTTCATGATGTCGCTGTCGGGCTTCGCGGGTGTCACGGGCGCGGGCGTGACCGCCGCGGGGGCGCCGGGCGTTGCCGGACGCGCCGCGGGCGGGGCCGCCGGAGTTGCGCGCCGGATCACCGGGGGCATGCCCGGCGAGTTCTGTCCAAGGGAGCTGCGGGTCATGAAGACCTCAACGCGACGGTTCGCCGGGGTGTTGCCGTTGGGGCTGTTCTCAACCTGCGGGCGGAACTCGCCGAAGCCGGCGAACTCGACACGGTTGGCCGCGATGCCCTCGTTGGTCAGGGCGTTGCGCACGCTGATCGAACGGAACGCCGAGAGCTCGACGTTGTTCTTGAACGGGCGAGCGGTGCGCTGGCTGACGGGCTGGCTATCGGTGTGGCCGACGACGCGGATGTCATACTGCTGAGCAGAGGGGAGCTCGCGGAGGATCTTGGCCAGGGCGTCGATGGTGCCGCGGGCGCCGCTGGTGAGCTCAAAGCTGCCGCTGGCGAAGGTCAGGTCGCTGTTGAAGCGGAGCATGCCGCGGGCGCTGTCGTATGAGAGGATGTCGCTATAGCGATTGGCCAGTTCTTGAAGGGCCGAGTCGGTGACCTGATCAACCGGACCCGCCGCGAGTCCCTGGAGGCGGGCGTCATAATCCGCCAGACGGCGACGCAGGTCCTCGTTCTGCTGCTGCAGAGCGCTCAGCGTCGAACTGGACTCGCTGGAAGTCATGTCCACGCGCGAGGCGCGACGACGGGCATCCTCAAGCGCAGACTCGAGCGACTTCACCCGATCGGCGAGCTGCTGGTTCTGCGCAGTCAGCGCCTTGTTGGTGCCATCGACGTCGTCGTACGTCGTCTGGCGGACGCAACCGCCGAGCCCCATGGCGCCCAAGGCAAGAGCAACAAGACCCAGGCGAGCAATCCGACGGCTGACAATCTGCATAAGAATCTCCAAAGTGTTCGGTCGTGCGCGTTGAGGCACAACAAGAGTGCAAGTGTTCGAGCGATCCGACAAAACCGGAAACCAGAGCGGGCTATCCACACGCGTCGCGTGAATCCTCAGTGCCCCCCACCACGAACCTGTCGGGGCAAGGATACACCGATCAATCACGCCGCAGCACGAGGCCCTACTCCCGACGGGACTTGTATCGGGCAGTGAGCGGAGTCCGGTGCAAGTATTCCGCAGCCCGGCGGGCCGCGCCGTTCACACGAGCCCCTGCCAGCCAGCCCGCCACGCCACCACCCCCGCACGCCCGCCACCCTTCCCCATGCCCACACTTCTTTTGACCGCTGGCGCAGTGATCGACGCCGCGGGGGCCGCGTTTGCGTCGGGCGCGATGGTGCTGGAGGTCGATTCGTTTGAGGGCGTCGCGTTCGACGCTGGCGGCCCGCCAACCCGCCACTGCACCGCTCGGTGCGTGACCGTCGGCCCGCTGGCGAGCGTGCTGGCGTCCATGGCGGCCGCTGCGGACCGGCGGATCGATCTGCCCGGCGCGATCCTGGTGCCGGGGCTGGTCAACGCTCACACGCATCTTGACCTGACCGCCGTCGGCCCGCGTGAGCACGAGCCCTCGCAGGGTTTCGCGGGCTTCGCCCAACTGGTCATGCGCGAGCGGCCCCGAGATGAGGCGGGCGTGCGAGACGCCGTGCGCCGCGGCGTGCTTCTCTCCCTTCAAGGCGGCGTCGTCGCAGTCGGCGATATCGGCGGCATGGTCACGCCCGCGCTCACCACCTGGGCCGCGGCGGAGCTGGCCGCCAGCCCGCTCATGGGCACCGCGTTCCCCGAGTTCTTCGCCATCGCCAAAGCCAGCGCCGATCGCCTGGACGCCACGCTCGCCCCGGCACGCGAGCCCTCGCTGACGACCCCGCGTGTTCGTATGGGTCTCTCACCGCACGCGCCATACTCCGTCGGCCCGCGGGGCTATGCCAAAGCGATGGACCTGCGGCGCGAGCTGCGCCTGCCGCTCACCACGCACCTGGCCGAATCCACGCACGAGCGCGCCGCAGTGACCCACGCACGCGGGCCGGCGGTGGACCTTCTGAAGTCGCTGGGGCTCTTTGACGCCGAAGCCCAGGCGTGGCTCGGCCACGCGCCATCCCCGGTGCAACGGCTCGCGGACACCCTCGCCCGGGCTCGCGAGGCCGACCAGGCCCCGCTCTCACTCGTTCACTGCAACGACGTGAGCGACGCGGACATCGAGCTCATCGTCGCCAGCGGCGCCAGCGTCATCTACTGCCCGCGATCATCCGAATACTTCGGAGCCGATCAAGCCTTCGGCCCGCACAGGTACCGCGAGCTGCTGGCCCGAGGCGTCAACGTCGCGCTCGGCACCGACTCCATCATCAACCTCCCGCTCCAAGCCCCACCCCGGATCAGCACCTGGGACGAGGCCCGCCGGCTCCACCAGCGCGACGGCACCGACGCACGCACGCTGCTTGC
The DNA here is from genome assembly GCA_019747615.1 of Phycisphaerales bacterium. Next base: position 2,809 of record JAIEQQ010000394.1, on the reverse strand, counting down.
GATGGCCACCACGCACGGCGCGCGTGCAATCGGCCTGCCGCCGTCGGCGTTCACGTTCTCGCCCGGCCGCCCACTGGCCGGGGTTGTCGCGATGGAGGTTCAACAAGCGACCGGCCAAACGCCGATGGGCATCCTTCAGGCCGCGTTCGACGAACATGCAGCACCACGACTGCTCGTCTTGGGCTCCCTTATTTGACGGGAAAGTTCCTGCATCTCGCCCTCGGTTTGCCTACGGTTGATCTTTCGAAAGACCCAAATCGACACCTGATCATCGATTTTTCTTGTTTGACCAGAATTTTTCTTGCCGCAGATGCGTATTGACCGTCATGACCCGTCGTCTGTCGGCACGGCTGAAAGGGAGTTCTGATTGAGCGCCAAATGGGTGCGGAACAAGGCGTGGGAAGACCAGCACCTGACCGGCGCGCTGCGCCCCGTGAAGTGGATCATGCGCGCGCTGAGCTCGATCACACTGGCGGTCACGCTGCTCGTGCTGGTGACGATCTACGGCGTCTTGGCCTCGATCCCGATCGGGCTGCTGGCGCTGGCTCCGACGTTCCTGGTGTACGGGCTCACGCTGGTGGTGGTCGTGGCGGTGGTGGCCGGCGCGCCGAGTGTGCTGATGGCGAAGCTGGTGGGCAAGCGCAGCCGCGCGTGGGGGTTTGCGGGCGGGGTGCTGGCGTTCATCGCGCTGGGGCTGGTGGGCACGTGGGGCTGGGTGCAGTGGGTGTGGCCGAGCTTGCAGTACAACTCGATCACCGGCGAGGGTTTGCGGTTCTTCGCGGGGTTTGTTGAGCGGTACAAGTCGGTGCCGATGCGGCGGCTGCCGGGCATGGAGATGAGCGAGCTCGAGTTCTACGCCTGGTGGCCGCTGACTCTGGTGCTGCTGGTGTTTGTGCTGAACATGGTGGTGACCACGATCCGTCGGATCGAGTTCCGGTTTGAGAACATCGGCGTGCTGAGCGTGCACACGGGGATTGTGACCATCGCGCTGGGCAGCGCGTTTTACGCCGCGGGCAAGCGTGAGGGGGACATGCTGCTGCAGTCGGGCAATGTGGACGAGGCGACGGGGCGGATCACGCCGGGGATTCCTGAGACGACGTTCTTTGACAACACGCGCGTGGTGCTGAAGGTCGATCAGGGGCGCGGGCCGGAGCAGTGGGAGATTGACGGGCTGCCGCGGTATAACGATTACAACCTGAGCGTGGCGGGCGTCGGCGCTCCGATGCCCGAGGGCACGCCTGGCGATGGCGGGCGGACGCTGGAGATCCCGCTGGTGCCGCCGCCGGTGAATGAGCGGATGCCGGCGCGAGTCGATCGCGATGTTCGGATCGATGTCATCGGCTACGCGGCGTACGCCGAGGTGATCGGTCGCTGGCTGAAGACCACGCCCGATCCGGGCGAGCCGCTCGCACCGATGCGCACCGTGACGCTCATGCGGAGCACCGGCGAGAGCACCGTCTCCGGCGAGCCGATCGAGTTCATTCCGTCGGTCCCCAGCGAGCGTGTGCGCCGGCCCGGTCAGGGCTCGGTCATGATGCAGTACACCATCGGCCTGCCCGACGCACGATGGGAGGAACTCGGCGCGCCGCTTCCGGATGGCGCGCGATGGGGCCTGATCGTTGAAGTGCCGGCGCTGAACATCGCTCGCGTCTACAGCGTGCAGCGTGGGCAGCGCATCGTGCTGGGCGCGACGCCCGAGCAGCCCGCCTTCACGCTGACCGTTCAGGATCTGCTCAACGAGCCGGCGATGCCGATCATCACCAAGGGCTTCGAGGGCGCGACGACCTCGCAGGCGATCATCCGCGTGGAACCGGGCGTGTTTGCGCCGGCGGTTCCCGGTACCCCGATCGGAAGCTCGGGGCTCACGCCGCCGTTCACGCGCTACGCGCACACCCTGCTGCCGGAGATCGATCAGGATCTGTCGGATGAGAAGAACGAGCGCGGCATGCCGAAGCGCGGCGCGCCCGATCCTCGCATCCGCCTGCGCGTGATCGATGCGAACACGACATCGGTGTTCTTTGACGAGCGCCCCCCCGCCGCGGGTAGCGCGCCCGGTTCTATCGGGAGCCTTCGGGCGATCGTGCGGCTGGCCGGGGCGCAGCCGGTGCGAACCGATGCGATGGCCTTTGGCCAGTCGATCCCGCTGGTGCGTGATCTTGCGATGCGGGTCGGCCAGGGCGTGCCTCATGTGCGTCGTCAGCTTGCACCGGCGCCGGTGCCGCTGCTGGAGCGCGACACGCAGAACGTGGGCAATCACAAGCGCGCGGCGATGGCGGTGCGCGTGAGTCTCCAGAACACGCCGGGCTGGAGCATGGTCGCGTGGCTGCCGTTTGTCGAGTACTACGGCACCGGCCCCGGCGAGCAGACGATCCCACTGCCGGACGGACGCTCGGTGCGGCTGGCGTTCTCTCGTCATGAGCACCCGCTGCCGGGGATGTTCGTGCGGCTGATTGACTTTGAGATGTTCCCGTATCCGCACAGCACGCAGCCGCGAGATTTCCGATCGATGCTGGAGGTGGTGCGCGGGCCGGGCATCCGCGATGTGTTCAACGACTCGCAGTTCCGGGGTGTTGATCGGGCGATCGAAGAGGGCGTGCGGCGCGGCGTGGTGACGTCCACGATCGCCGGTACGAGTCTCAACGAGCCGCTGCTGATCGGGCCGTATTTCTGGGATGAGAACTCGAACGTGCTCGTCAACAGCTTTGGCTGGGTGTTTGATCGGCTCGGCCCGTTCAGGTACAAGTTCGCTCAGGCTGGCTGGGACAACAGCAACTGGATGCAGACCCTGGAGGCATCCAAGCGTGGCGAG
>JAIEQQ010000377.1 GCA_019747615.1 Phycisphaerales bacterium | reverse complement strand
CGCGGCGCGGAAACCGGGGTTCTCCACCGCCAGCTCGCAATACTGCTGCCACAGGTCGTCTTCGACCAGCTCGGCCGCTGCCAAAAACTGCAACACCGCGATGTCCCCCGCCGGAACGCCGCCACCGCCGCCCTGAGCCAGCACGCTGACCGCGCCGCCGCCCACCGCAAGTGCGCCGACCGCCGCCGCGGCCATCGTGCCCTTGCCCAGGAATGAACGACGCGACACATCATTCTGCAACTCTTCGTTGAGCCAATCCATATGCGATCTCCTTCGTTTCAGACAGCACCCGAGTGACAGCCGCAACGCGACGGGCGAAGAGTGCTCTCGGTGTGATTCACAGTGTGTTGAATCTGCACTCGGGCGAATCGCCGCGGCATCGCCACGACTCGCACAAGCAGCGGATGACTTCCTCACCCCTCCATCGACGACGGCGAGTCAACGGTTTTTGCCGCGCGAGTCATTTCTCACGATCAATGCCGCCACTCCTGCAATCCAGCAGCGCCCGGCAAGCGATAGCTATGTGAGTACGTACCGCTCGATGCACATCCGCACGCACACCGAGTCGTGTCGCGTCGATGTGACACGTCTGCGCCCCTCGCCGGGCTGCTCAACGAAACTCACCCAGGAGCCTCACATGGCAACGCTCGCATTCATCGGAAACATCGGCTTCGCAGAGTGGATCATTATCGCCGTCGTGATGCTGCTGATCTTCGGCAAGCGCTTGCCCGAAGTTGGTCGCTCAATCGGCAAGGGCCTCACCGAGTTCAAGCGCGGGCTCGCGGACCACACCACCGAACTCGTCGGCGTTAAGCATCAGGCCACCCAGTCACTGGTCAGCGCAAACGGCGCGATGCCGCAGGTGGCAGTCTCAAACCCCGAGTCTCACGCCAGTGCGAACGCCGCCCGCATCGCCCATATCAACGCGTCGCACCAGCGCCTGCCGATGCCCGCTGGCGGGCAGGGCGTCATGCAGGCGTACCCCGCGACCGAAGACTATTTTGATCAGCCGACGTCGGCAGCACGCAGCGTCGCGCCGTCCTAAATGAAGCCGCCGCCACCCGCGACGTGCCCTCGTGGCCTGACCATCGCGCGCGGTTGACCAAGACGCGCGAACGCAAGACACGCGGTGCTCTGGTGACACCAATGGGCAGGCAGGGATTCGAACCCTGGACCCTTCGCATGTAAAGCGAATGCTCTAGCCAACTGAGCTACCCGCCCGGGTCGCCCAGTGTAGGAAGTCCCGCGAATCAACGCTGCTTCTGATGCCTTTGGGTACCCCCTCTCTCCGAGAGGGGACGAGCGCACAAGGCCTCGCCGCATCTGAGTTACGCCGACAACCCGTCTTCGCACAACCGTCGGCGCAACAGCGCACCAGCGAACGCCGCGACGACCGCCCGACGCCAAACAAAAAAAAGCCCCGCGCACGCGCGGGGCCTTGTCATCGTTCACTCACGAGCGATCTTCACTCAATCGCGCCGCACGCTAGCCCAAGGCCAGCACGCCACGATCACTTATCGCCCTGCTTGTCACCCGTCGCCTGCTTCTTGTCCGGCAACGCCGTCATCTGCGGATACACCATCACGCGATCGTGAATCAGGAACACGATGTCGTTCTTCCCATCGCCGGTCACATCATTGATAATCACATCCCGCGGCTCAAACTCGCGCGAGTCTCCACCAGAGAACATCCGGGTCTCGAAGATCTTCGTCTCCGTCGCCAGCAGCAGGTTCCGCTTCTTGGTGAATGCCAGGATCGCGCACGACTGCTCCTTGGCATCGCACACCACCACGTCCAGCATCCCGTCGCCGTTCACATCGCCCACGCTGAGCTGGTGCTCGCTGCGATCGGTCGCGTCGGATCGGTACGCCGCGAAGTCCTCCATCTTCAGCTTCTTGCCCGCCAGCCGCACGACCGCGAACGCGTCATCGGCCAGGCACAGCACGCCCTGCTGATTGTCACCGGCAAACGCGCCGGCGAAGATCTGCCCGGGGGAGAAGCCCATCATCCGCACGCGCTGCTTGATGCCTGTCGAATCCAGGAACAACAGCCGCCCGTTGCCCTTGTCGCTGGCAACCAGCATCGGCTTGCCATCCTCACCCTTGAGAACCGTCAGACCCACCAAATCCGTGCCGGGGTCCGACACCGTGATCTGGTTCACAACCTTCCAGCCCGCCTTCGCGTCATACACGCAAGCACGCACAAAGTTCTTGTCCGCGATCACCAGCTCGCTCTTGCCGTTGCCAGTCCAATCCACCAGCGCCGAGTTCTGCGGCCCCGCCGCCTGCACCAGACCGAACTGCGGCATCTTCTCGCTGGTCAGCAGCGTCGCGGGCTTGCCCTTCTCGGGCTTCTCGCCGCCGCCGCGGATCATGATCATCGGCTCGCCGGGCGTGAAGAGCAGAAGGTCGCTCGCGCCGTCCTGATCAACATCCGCCGCGAGCAACGACTGGGGCGAGCGGCTCACACCCGTGAGCGCGATCGTCGAGACGCCATCGCCACTACCACCCTCGCCCCCCCCACCCTTGCCCTTCATCGCCGGCTGGTGCAGCTCGATCGTGTGATCGCGCTTGTTCTTCACGACCACCGCCAGCGTGCCCACGCCGTCCAGATCAACAAAGCCGATCGCCGAGGGCGAGGCACCCTCGGTCTTGACCGCCACCGGCGTCGGGAACGTCAGCTTCTTGGTACTAGCGTCATAGCGCGAAATACCCACCGCCTTCTCTTCCTCAGAGAGCACGAAGACCGTCGCGGTGTTCGACTCATCAAACTTGCCCGGTCCGGCGACCGCCACAAACTTCGGCTGCTTGAACGCGCTGAACATCTCCGCATCACCCGGGCCGACGCCCGTGCGCTGGCGGTACAGGTTCAGCGTGTTGGTCTTGGCGTCCGTCGCCAGAATGTCCAGCATCCCGTCGGCGTCGATATCCGCAACCACCACCGACCGGTCCTTGCTCACGCCATCGACAAAGCCGTGGACTTCGGCATTCGCCTCGCGTTCGCTGATCGCGCCCTCGCTGGCCTTGCCCGCGTCGATTGGCGACGAGTTGAAGTCATAGAACACCACGCGCCGGCTCGCCCGCTCCAGGATTCCCAGGCTCGCGCCCGGACGCCCCTCGAACCGCGCGTTGTCCGCATCGCGCAGGGCCGGCGACTCGAACCGAAGCTCGCTGTTCAGCAGCCCGCGCTTGCTCTGGCTCTGCGGGTCCTGCTGCTGGCGGAACAACCGCACCGGCATCGGATCTTCCGGCACCAGGGCCATGATGTCCTTCAGCCCGTCACCGTCATAATCCTCGACCAGCATCCCGGCGATCTGCCCGCCCGAGCCCAGCTTGCGCGGCTCGCCCAGCGATCCATCCTTCATCAGCGGGAAGACGTTGATCTTCTCCTCGGCAAACGTGATCAGCTCCGGCGTCGCATCGCCCATGACATCGGCGATCCGCAGCATCGACTGCCCGGCCTGCACGCCCTTGATCCGGTGACGCTGCAGCAGCTTGTAGCCGCCGTCGGCCTGCTGCTTCATGATGCCAACCTCCGCCGGGCTGGCCGAGACGTAGATCAGGTCCTGCTTGCCGTCGCCATCAACATCAAACGCCCGGATCGCACTTACCCGCCCCGAGAGCTGGATTTCCTTGCGGTCGTAATACGCCGTCGGCCGAAGCTGGTTGACGCGAGAGTCTTTCATAAGCTCTTCGAGCGTCTTGGGCGTTGCCCGGGCGACATACACCTCAACGCGGCTCTTGGCGTTGTTCACCACCGCCAGGTCGTTCTTGCCGTCCCCGTTCAGGTCCGCCACGATCATCGGGCCGCATCCCCGATCGACCACGATCGTCCGCAGCGGCTCAAAGCCGAAGTACGAACTCAGCTTGGCCTCTTGCTGGCCCAGCGCCGAAGCGCCGCCCGCACAGAGGGACAGAGACAGCGCCGCGACCTTCAAAGCATTCATCGACATGAAAAACCCCTGGGTGTGGAGCGCCCGCAACGTGGGCGCTTGTCGCCAGTATACTTGCGCGACCGGGCGAGCGTTGCTCGTCCACATCAGTTTTCTATTGGAGGCACGATGACACCAGCCGCGACGATTCTCTCACTGGCCGCGATGCTCGCAATGCAACAGCCCGCGCCCTCAATACCCGCGCCGTCCAGCCCGGCACCCGCCCCCAAGGCCGCGGCCCCCGCCGCAGCGCCGAACACCCCCGCGCCCGCCGCCAAGAAATCCGAAGACACCAAGCCCGTCACCGGTGACACCCTCACCATGAACGACGGCACCTCCATGGTCGCCCCGATCATCCGCGAGAACAGCGAAAGCGTCTCGGTCGATCTGGCCGGCAACGTCGTCACCATCCCGCGCAGCCGCATCAAGGAAATCACGCGCCGCGCCGCCGATACGTCCGCCGCCAGCGAGGCGGTTTCGACCGATTCGCTCTTCCGCTCCGCCGCGACGCCCGGGGCTCTGCCCGAGCGCGCTCCGAAGGAGCTCGCCCAGCAGTTCGGCGAGGCCGTGATCATGGTGAGCACTCCAGGCGGCCTCGGCTCGGGCTTCATCATCAACCCAGAGGGCTACGCGATCACCAACGCCCACGTCATCCAGGGCGAGACCAAGCTCCGCGTCACCCTCTTCCGCAACGACACCTCCAGCGACGCGCAAAGCCTGCGCCGCTACGAGATCGAAGACGTCGAGATCATCGCCGTCAATAACCACCTCGACCTGGCCTTGATCAAGCTCAAGAGCCCCGACGGCAAGCCCTTGCCGACCGTCTATGTTCAGGGCATCGAAGAACTCACCGCCGGCCAAGAAACCTTCGCCATCGGCGCCCCGCTGGGCCTTGAGCGCACGCTCACCACCGGCGTCATCGCCACCACCCAGCGCAACATGGATGGCCTCACCTTCATCCAGACCACCGCCCAGATCAACCCCGGCAACTCCGGCGGCCCCCTCTTCAACAACCGCGGCGAGGTCATCGGTGTCACCAACATGAAGCTCATGTTCATGGAAGGCCTCGGCTTCGCCATCCCCGCCCGCTACGTCCGCGACTTCATCCGCAACCGTGACGCCTTCGCCTACGACAAGAACAACCCCAACAGCGGCCACAACTACAACGCCCCACCCGCCCGCCAGAACCTCGGCACCGCGCCGCAACTTGACGACTCCAAGAACTAAGCCGCCACGCCGATGCCCGTCGTTGGCCCGCGTCTTCGCACGCCGGGCCATCACTGGTGTCTCGTATTCCGTCGGCATCGTGCCGCCGGAGCGAAAATCCCGCTTTGCATCCAGACGATCGATCCGCCGAACCCACTCCGGGAACGCACCGCCGGCACAGAGGCCCGCATCCCGAGTCACGCACACAAGGACATACAAGGAATCTCCATGAAGAAGCTCTCAACCCACGTCGCCGCGTTCTCCGCGTGTGCCCTGATGGCACTGGCCGGCGCCGCCGGTGCGCCCAAGACCACGGTCGCCGACCTCGTGCCCGCCAACACCATCCTGCTCGTGCAGGTTGATGACGCCACCGCCTCACGCGCCGCCTGGAGCGCCTCGGCTCTCAGCAAGCTCATCGAGGGCGAGCAGTTCAAGGCCCTCTGGAAGGCCATCGGCGACGAAGCCGCCAAGCGCGGCGAGGCCGAAGTCAACTCCACCACCAAGTGGCTCGAAGAGGCCGGCGTCAAGATCGAGGAACTCCCCCTGCCCACCGGCTCCGCTGGCCTGGCGGTGATCCCGAACGTTGACGCCAAGACCAACGAGATCACCACCGGCTTTCTGAGCGTCGCGGTCTACGACGCCGAGTCCGGCAAGAAGTTCGCCGAGGCGACCGACAAGGTCATCGAGAACCTCGAGAAGAAGAAAGTCGCCACGATCACCGACGAAACCATCGCCGGTGTCGCCGCCAAGAAGATCAAGCTCAACAAGCCCGAGAAGCCCAAGGACGCCAAGCCCAACGAAATGGACGAGGAAGGCGAAGAGCCCGGCGCGTTGCCCTTCGAAGAGGTCTACTTCGCCCGCACCGGCGACACGTTCCTGATCGGATCCGACGTTGCCACGTTGGAGCGTGCCCTGGACAACCTCGCCGGCAAGGGCAAGGGTGAGACCCTCGGCAGCAGCCCCGGCTACGACGCCGCCAAGGCCGTGCACCAGCCCGGCACGATCGCCCATCTCGCAGCGTTCATCGAGCCCATGTCCAAGCTCGCCAAGGACCTCACCGGCAAGCTCCCCGAGCAAAGCTGGGAGAAGCCGGAGCCGGCGCTGCAAGGCATCGTCCGCTCACTTCAGGAAGAGAACACTCCGGTGATTCTCAGCGGCTTCGGTGTCAAGGGCACCAAGGCACTCGTCGCTTCACTCTCGCTGGACAACGACACCTCGATCGCTCAGGTCGATTTCAGCGTGCTCCAGAAGGACAAGGGCGGCCTGCTCAGCCTCATCGAGCCGCTGAAGGGCACCGCGATGCCCGCGTTCGTCGGGCCCGAGGTTGCCAGCGTCGGCGCCGCTCAGGTGCGGTTTGACAAGATCCTCGATGTCGCCCGCGCGACGGTCAAGGACCTGCCGGCCGAGACGCGCGCGAGCGCCGAGGCCGGCCTCGCTCAGGCTGAGGGCCTCATCGCCCCCATCCTCAGCGGCATGGGCCCCGAGGTCTACGTGATCACCATGCTCGAGCAGCCGTACTCCGCCAGCAGCAGCCACATCGTCGGCGCCATCAAAATGGCGGACCCCACCCCGCTGGTCAACACCCTCACCGCCTTCGGCGGCCAGGCTGGCGCCAAGCCCCGCGATTTCGAGGGCCACCAGATCTGGGAGTTGCCCGAGGGCATGGCGGCGACTGAGATGGGCCTGGGCATCGGTCTGGGCTACGTCTTCGTCGGCAACCCCAAGGACATCGAGAACGCGCTCCGCTCCGGCGGGCGCGCCGATGGCCCGCGCCTTTCGAACGAGGCCCGCTTCAAGGCCGCCGCGGCGACCCTGGACCCCGCCATTGCATCGTTGATCTGGGCCGACACCGCCCAGGCGATGAAGTACGCGTACTGGCAGTTCCAAAACCCCGACGTCCTGTGGGAGCAGCAGACCAAGTCGCTCCGCGACATGGGCATGAACCCCGAGGACATGGGGATGAAGAAGCCCGAGAAGCCGTCGTGGGTTTCCAAGCTCCCGCCGATCGACGATGTCTTGAAGGTCATCGGCGACAACGTGGCTGAGTATTCCTGGTCCGCTACCGGCCCGAAGCTGCGCCTCCGCTACCTCCGCCCGGCGAAGTGATCGGCTTCGTCGCAGACTCGCAATAATCCACAGCAACACGAACGGCTCGCCACATAGCGGGCCGTTTTTTATTCTGCCGATGCGAAAATCCCTCGCTTAGTTCGCCCGCGCCGGCACCGGCTGCGCACCGAGCGAGAACGCCCGGATCACCCAATGCACCGCGGCGGAGAACACCGCCAACAACACCGCCCCAGCCGCAAGCACGATCGCCACGCGCCCCGCACCCGGCAGCCCCGCCCACATCTTCGAGCCCATGACCGCCATCGCGCCCACCAGCAGCCCGCCGAAGATCGCCGACAGCACCAGACCCACCGCCAGCGAACGCAGCGCCGGCTTGCCCGAGCGAGCGAGCAAGATCCCACCGGCCGCCATCGCGAAGACCGCCGCGGCAAACAAACGGGCCAAAAACCAGCCCTTCAGGCTGAACCCGCCCGCAGCCTGCCCGGCTCCGACAAACCCCAGCAGCGACGCAGCACCCACACACACCGCCACCGAAGCCAGCGCGATCGCCGGCCCGTTCTGAAACCGCCCGCGCGCAATCAACACGCCAAAGACCCCCGCGGCGGCGACGACAATCTCAAACAACAGCAAGAACCACGCCGGTTTAGCCTGAAACACAGCGACCGCGCCGGTCCCGATCGCGCTCAACAGCACGCACGCGCTGACGACCAGAATACAAAGCCGAAACGACCGCAACGAGCTGATATCCATCGATCAAAGCCTCGCTTTCCAAACACCGACCTCTTGGCCCCCCGCCCTCGCAACAGTACCCACCCAACCCCGCCGAGCGCACCCACGAGCCATCCATCAATACCCCGTCTCTTGGCTCTTGGTTCTTGGCTCTTCGCTCGAAGCT
>JAIEQQ010000133.1 GCA_019747615.1 Phycisphaerales bacterium | reverse complement strand
ACTGCGAGATGACGATCTTCCGCGAGAACACCGAAGACATCTACGCGGGGATCGAGATGGCCGCGGGCTCGCCCGAGGCGCAAAAGGTTCTCGATTTCCTCCAGCAGAACTTCCCCAAGGACTTCGCCAAGATTCGCTTCGGCACCAAGAAGGCCGGCGATGATTGGCAGCAGATGCTCGAAGCCGTCGGCACACCGGCTCGCGACAACCCGCTCATGGTCGGCATCGGCTTCAAGCCCGTCTCGCTTCTGGGCACCGAGCGACTCTTGCACTCGGCCATCGCCTTCGCCATCAAGGAGAAGAAGAAGTCGGTCACGATCGTCCACAAGGGCAACATCATGAAGTTCACCGAAGGTGCCTTCAAGGACTGGGGCTACAAGGTCGCCACGCAGTTCTTCCGCAAGGACGTTGTCACCGAGCGCGAGTCCTGGATCCTCGGCAACAAAGACGCCAATCCCGCCCTCACCGCCGAAGCCAACGCTCAGATGATCGACCCCGGCTTCACGATGATGACCCCAGACCAGCAGAAGAAGATCATCGCCGAGATCGAGACCGTCCTCAAACTCGCCCCCACCCACGCCGACGGCAAGTGGAAGAAGATGCTCCTGATCAAGGACTCCATCGCCGACATCACCCTCCAGCAAGTCCTCACCCGGCCCAAGGACTTTGACGTCATCGCCTGCATGAACCTCAACGGCGACTACCTCTCAGACGCCCTGGCCGCCCAGATCGGCGGCATCGGCATCGCCCCCGGCGCGAACATCAACTACATCACCGGCCACGCCATCTTCGAAGCCACCCACGGCACCGCCCCCAAGTACGCCAACCTCGACCAAGTCAACCCCGGCTCAGTCATCCTCAGCGGCGAGATGATGCTCCGCTACATGGGCTGGACCGAAGCCGCGGACCTGATCATCAAAGGCATGGACGGCGCAATCTCCGCCAAAACCGTCACCTACGACTTCGAGCGCCTGATGAAGGCCGAAGGCGACACCGGCGTGACAAAGGTCAAGTGCTCGGAGTTTGCGGATGCGGTGATCAAGCACATGGGGTGAGGCTGCTTTGTTGAATCGATGCGTTTCGGCCCGGAGGGCCGACGGAATGTAGCCGGAGGTGAAGCAAGTCTTCGAGCGAAACCTCCGGAAACGGTGCGTGCAAACACTCGCACCCCGGAGGGGTGCAGGAAGACACGCGGCAATTGCGTTGTAGGTTTCAACGAGCAGGGTGAGACGTAACAACTCTTATGACCACCCGGCTGCCACGCCAACTCTTCAGCCGCTCCGCCGCCGTGGTGATCGCGCTCGTGCTCCTCTGGAATCTCGCATTCTCCCTCTCCGCCGCCTTCCCGGTGAGCCTCCTCGGCGTGCTCGGTCGGTTGGCGATCTGCCCCGCCTCGATCGCGCTGCTGATCGTGATCGCGTTCGTGTTCCTCGCGTATCAGCCGCGCCGAGCGTTCGTGTTGCCCGCAGCGCTGCTGGCGACGCTTCCGCTTCAGTGGTTCTTCGGGGCCACGCTCGCATTACAAGCTCGGCTCGAGTTCATCCGCCCGCAGTTCATGGCGGAAGTCCAGCGGGTCCACGCCGCCGCGGCGGCGGGGAGGTCGCCACAGGATGGTGAAGTGCGCGCGGAATACGCGGCGTCGCCGACCAGCCCGCCAGTCGCGTTCGTCGATGACGGCCTCTTGGACAACTGGTGTGGCTACGTCTACGACCCGACCGGCACGCTCGACAACATCGCGAATCTTCGACCCGTTCCAGCCCCGGCCTCCGACTGGTTCGGCGGTCGCATGACCTCCGTCCGACGACTCGGCGGCGGGTGGTTTTACTGTTCGTTTACGAACGCCAGCACGCGTCACCAGCCATGCGCAGCGAGGCCATGCGCGAATCGATGCACGCTCACCGTCCAACCTTCGCCTTCTCGATCGACTCTTTCGCGGACTTCACCACCGCCTCAAGTGTGAAGCCGAACTTCTTCTGGAGTTCCTTCAGGGGCGCCGATGCCCCGAAGGATGTCATGCCCACCATCATGCCGCGAGGGCCGACGTACCGCTCCCATCCGAGCGTCCCGCCCTGCTCGATGGACACGCGGGCGGTGATGTCTGGCGGGAGCACGGAGTCTCGATAGGCCTTGTCCTGATGCTCGAAGAGTTCCCAGCTTGGCATGCTGACGACGCGCGGCCGCAGGCCCTCTTTCTTGAGTTGCTCATACGCCTCGACCGCGAGGCCGACTTCGGTGCCGGTGGCCATCAGGATGACATCCGGCCGCCCGTCCGGCGCGGCGCACGCCAGCACGTACGCCCCGCGAACCAGCCCGCTGGCCGGCGCGTAGACGGAGCGGTCGAGCGTTGGCATCGCCTGGCGCGAGAGCACGATGCACGCCGGCTCGTGGCGGAGTTTCATGACCACGCGGTACGCCTCGGCCACTTCGTTGGAATCTCCCGGGCGCAGCACGATAAGGCCGGGGATGGCGCGCAGCGCGACCAGATGCTCCACGGGCTGGTGTGTCGGGCCGTCTTCTCCGACGCCGATCGAGTCGTGCGTGAATATGTAGACGACCGGAATCTCCATGATCGCGGCCAGACGGATCGCCGGGCGCGAGAAATCGCTGAACACGAAAAACCCGCTGCCAAACGGGCGCACCTTTGAGAGGCTCATGCCGTTGAGGATCGAGCCCATCGCCAGCTCGCGGATGCCGAAGTGCATGTTGCGCCCGGCGTAGCTGATGACGGTCTTGGGCCCGTGATGATCAAACGCCTCGCGCGGCGAGCCGAAGTCTCCGGCGCCGTCAAACGTCAGACGCGTCTTGGTTGATGGCGCCAGATCCGCCGCGCCGCCCAGCAGCCACGGCAGGTTCTTCGCGACCGCGTTGAGCACCTTGGCCCCCGCGTCTCGACCGGCCAGCCCCTTGGCGTCGGGGGCAAAGACAGGAATGTCTTTGTCCCAGCCATCTGGGAGCTGGCGTTTCTGGATCGCCAGCGTCTGCTCGGCCAGGTCCTTGTATTGAGCGCGGAACTCCTCAAAGAGCTTCATCCATGCGCCTCGTGCCTCGGCGCCGCGGGCGCCCAGGCCGTTCTTGAACGTCTGGATCGCTTCGTCGGGGACCAGGAACTTGGCGTCCTCGGGCCAGCCGTAGAACTTCTTGGTCTTCTTGATCTCGTCTTCACCCAGCGGCTCGCCGTGGGCGGTGTGCGAGTCCTGCTTCGAGGAGCCGTAGCCGATGTGAGAATCGACGATGATGAGGGTCGGGCGGCCGCGCGTCTGCTTGAAGATGTTGAACCCGCGTCGGAGCATCTCCAGGTCGTTGGCATCGCCGACGCGATGGACGTTCCAGCCGTACGCCAGGAAGCGGGTGGCCACGTCCTCGGAGAACGCCCAGTCGGTCGCGCCCTCGATGGTGATCTTGTTGTTGTCGTAGATCCAGCAGAGGTTGTCGAGCTTGATATGCCCGGCGAGGCTGGCAGCCTCAGACGCTGCGCCTTCCATCATGCAGCCGTCGCCGCCCAGCGCGTAGACCGAATAGTCAAACATGGTCTTGCCAGGGCGGTTGTAGGTCGCGCCCATCCACTTGGCGGCGATCGCCATGCCCACGCTGGTGGCGAAGCCTTGGCCGAGCGGGCCGGTCGTCGTCTCGACGCCGCTGGTCCAGCGATACTCCGGGTGGCCGGGGCAGCGCGAGTCGAGCTGGCGGAAGCGCTTGATGTCATCGAGCGTCACCGCGAGCTTGCCGACTTGCTCGTACTGGGCGTTGACAGCCTTGACCTGCGCCAGGTGCAGCACGGAGTACAGAAGCATCGATGCATGCCCCATGCTCAGCACGAAGCGGTCGCGGTTGGGCCAGATCGGGTCCTCGGGATCAAACTTCAGGAACTCGTTCCACAGCACGTGGGCGACCGGGGCCATCGCCATCGGCGTGCCGGGATGCCCGGAGTTCGCGGCCTGCACCGCGTCCATCGCCAGCGTGCGGATGGTGTTGATCGTCAGCTGTGCCGCGTTGGATTCGATTGACATCGGAGGCTCCGGCAGGAATTGGATGATGGCCGCCCCTTGGAAAGGTGCGGCCGATGACGCGTACTCGAAGCGGTATGATGCCACCGCTCGTCAAACGTAACCCAAGGTCGCAACAAGCTGGAACTCGCGAGTCTTTGATCGGCGCGACCCGTGGTGTGTGAGTGTGAACACGAGTCGATAGAACAGGATTGGGCAGACGGTTCGGTGTGCTTCACGACCAAGACCGCGAACTCATGCTCGAGGCGACTGAACTCCATGAGATCGCGAGTTCCATATGTCCTACTCGCCCTCCTCACCATCGCCCTCGGCCTCGGCGCCCGCGCCGCCCTCACCGGCGCTCCCGCCAAGCACCTCGGCGTGATGCTCTACGCCGTGATGATGGCCTGGGTCGTCAAGTGCATCGCCCCGCGGCTGCCGGTCTGGCGCGCCGGCGCAATAGCACTGGCCGTGTGCTGGGCGGTTGAGGCCATGCAGGCAACACCCATCCCCGCAGCCATCAACGCGCGGCTGCCACTCATGCGCCTGGCCCTTGGAGAGCACTTCGAATGGTCAGACCTGCTGACCTACGCGCTCGGCGTTCTCGCCGCGTGCGCAGCACTCGCCTGGACATCGCGCACGCAGAGCCCGCGGCCACCAACCGACGCCGCATAGCCCCACCCTCCCCCGGTTCCTACCGGGGGAGGTGCCGCGCCCCGCGGCGGAGGGGGTAGGACTTCGACATACTCGTGACCACGACGATCCCCCCGGCCCCGCGGCGGAGATCCCGTGGGGCAGGCGTCCTCGCCTGCCTCCGCAGACTCCCCCATCCTCCAAGCCGCCGATCAACCAAACAATCTCACCCAACGCGACACCCTTGCGCGCAACATCGCGCCTCACCCACAAAACCCTCTTGCCCCACATCCGACCAAGGCGCACACTCGCCACATGATCAAACTCGACATCGCATCATCACCACCCACGGCGTCAATCGCCACCAACCCCGACAGCGCCGCGCGGCTCATCGCCACGATGCTGCACTCGGATCGCACGATCCCCGAGATCGCCGACGAGTTCCGGCTGTCGTTCGCTCAGATGATGGCGCTGCTGGAAACGCCAGAAGCCAAAGCCGAGATCGGAGCCATCGGCAAGCTCAGCGCACTGCGCGAGCAACTCCGTGCCCCGATCCGCCGCGAGACGGCGCTGCACCGCCTGGCGCACATCGTCGCCTACAGCCTCAACGAACCCGAAGCCCGGCGCGCCGCGAGCACGCTCGTCAAGCAACACCCACCCGCGCAGCGCCCAAGCGCACAACGCCCAAGCATGCAACACGCCGCCGAGCAACACCCCGCGCAAGAAACCCGCAAACCCGAATCAACTGCCGCGCCCCAGGCGACCGATTCGCCCAAAGACAACTCCACCACCACCACCGCGCAGCCCGCACCCCACAAGGAGCCCGATCCGCTTCCGATGTGCGATGTAGTGATGTGCGATGTGGCCACGTGCAACGTGCCATGTGATGCGCTGCCACACGGCCGTGCGCCAGCCGATGCCACAATCCGCGATCGACGACGTGCCCCGAAGATCGCGGCAAAGGCGATCGCATCACTCAACTCCGCCGCACTGCTGAATTCCGGCGGCTGAACGCCCACTCAACCCTTCATCGCCCCAAGCAACGCCCGCGGCGGCCTTCCGACCAGCCGCATCGCCGCCGGCAATGTCGCCAGCAGCGTGATCAGCAGCACCGCACCGCAACCAGCGCCGATCGCCACCCAGGGCGGGCGGAGTTGCACAACGATCCCGACCGTGACCTGATAAAGCTTCTGCCCGCCCCACGCACCTTGAATCCCCATCGCGGTCCCGAGCACGCACGCCGCGATGCCGATCACCAGCGCTTCGCCGATCACGAGCCTTCCCAGCAGCCATCGCGGCGCGCCGACCGCCCGCAACACACCGAACTCGAACTGACGCGCCTGAATGCCGGCGATGATGAGATTCGCCACCGCGAAGCACGAGATGACCATCGCCCCGATCGCTACAACACTCGCCACCAGCAGCGTCCCGCTGATCACCTCGCGAATCTTGTTCTTGATCTCCAGCGCCGAGCCGATCTCAAGAATGCCCAGCCCCAGCAGCGATCGGACATCCTTCAACACCGCATCCGGCCCGCGCGCCGCGCCGGTCGCCCGCACGTTGCTAGCGCCCGTCGAACCCGCAGCGTTCGCCTTGCCCGCCCCCGTCAGCGTCGCCCGAGGCGTCTCCTCCGCCCGCGCCTTCACCTCATCGGTAAACGCCATTTGAATCAGATTCCACGCCGTGAAGTTGAAGTGCTTCTTCAGATCTTCGCGCGAGCCGAAGACGCTGTTGACCGCCTGATCGTTCATCCCCTCACCGACGCTGTAGAACTTGCTCACCACGTCCAGCCCCGGCGACCGCACAACGCCGACCACCTCGAACATCGCCTTCTTATCGCCGCTGGTGATCTCGATCATGCCGCCCAGCGGGATATCGCGGTTGACCAGGAACTCGCGCGAAACGATGATCGCGCCGCCCTCACCGAGCCGCCGCTTGGCCCGTTCGATCCCCGGAGCGTCGGTCGGCATTTCCCACTTCAGCGCCGTCATCGAGAAGAAGTCGCTGGGCTCAAAGCCGATGAAGCTCGTCTGAAACTTGTTCAGCCCCTGCACGCCCTGCGCCTTGTTCGCCGGCAGGTCCACCGGCAAAAGCGAGATCGGCGTCGCCGACTTGATGCCGTCAACAGCGCGGATCTTCGCGAGCGTCTCCTCCGGATACGCAAACAGCCCCACCGCGAACGCGTCGGGCACCTCGAGCTGATCCAACCAGTCGCGCAAGACCGCTCGCCCATTGGTCCAGATCGAGACCATCAGCGCCAGCCCGAGCATCATCGCGCCGGCGGTGTAGCCGTGTCGATAGGGCGTGGCCTTGAGCGTGCCCGAGAGCATCCGCCCCGGCAGCCCAATCATCCCCGAGATCGGCCCGCTGCCGACATGCGCGACCAGCCGCGTGACAGGCACGCTGATCATGAAGTACCCAGCCATCAGGCACGGCACACCGATGAACACATAGAGCCAGAACGTCGATCCCGCGTTCGACGTCGCCCCGACGACGATCGCGTGAACACCCAAGAGCACAAGGCCGATCAACAGCGACAGCCAGAACCACTTGGCTGTGATCGGCCGCGAGCGAACGCTGAGACCCTCCAGCGGGCTGACGCGCGACGCGGCGACCGCCGGCCACAGCCCGCCGATGACGCCGGACATGATCGAGCCGCCGAGGCCGAGCACAATGCCCAGGCCGCTGAGCGCGAAGCCGCCGGGGAGCTGCTCCTGGAAAATCTGCACCAGCGCCCACGAGCCGAACGCGCCGAGCGGCACGCCGATGATCCCGCCGACGAGGCCCACCAGCAGCCCGACAAAGACCTGCGATGCCGCGAGTTGGAAACGCGTCCCGCCGATGCAGCGGAGCACGGAGAGCTCTCGCGTGCGCTCGGTGACGCTGGTCGTCAGGCCGGTGGTGATGATGAACGCCGCGGCCAGGAACGCCAGTACGCTGGCAAGCGTGAAGCCCACCTGATTGTTCCGAACGTTCTGCTGGAATCCGGCGGTGATCTTGGCACTGACATCGAGCACGAGCCCGGGCGAATCGGCGATGCGCGCCTTGTTGCGCTCCGCCCACGCCTGGGCATCAACGCCCTTGTTCAGCACGATGTCGATCTCGCTGATCTGCTCGCCCTGGCCGGTGAGATTCCAGATCGTCGGCAGCGTGACGAACGCGCCGAGCTTCTCGAAGATCGCCGACAGTCCCGGCTGCTGCACGATGCCGACGACCTTCAGCGATGTTGCGGGCTTCCCGAGCGTCATCGAGATGCTGTCGCCGACATCGACGCCGAGCTTCGTCGCAGTGAACTGTTCCAGCACGATCTCATCAAGGCCCGAGAGCGCGCGGCCGCGAATGACCTTCAGCGGTCGCAGCTTCTGCTCACGCTCAGGATCAATGCCGCTGAGCGTGATGCGCACAGCGGTGGACTTCTTGTCATCACGCAGCAAGCCCGCGAGCGGGTTGAAGATCGCCCCGCGCGACGCGG
>JAIEQQ010000220.1 GCA_019747615.1 Phycisphaerales bacterium | reverse complement strand
TCTCCTGCCCCGTCAGCGGCCGCCACTGCCCGACACCCACATCGCGCAGCTCAACATCACCGATCGCCACCTGCATGATCTTGTCGATCCGCAGGCCGAGATACGTCAGCATCGCCGGCAGCTTGAGCTTTCCCGCGGCGCCGCGCAGTGTCACATCGATCGCGGTCTTCGTCCCGCCGAGTCGCTTGCCCGTGCGCACGTCGACCTCGCCGACGCCGCGTGCGTTGACCTTGCCCGTCGGTGCCGCCTCGGCCGCCTCATCACCATCATCATCGACACCCTCAAACACCTCGGCGCGTTCTTGCTGCTCCCGAACAAACCGCCGCTCCGCCGCGGCGTCCAACGCCCGCCCACTCATGCCCCGCTTGCCACGTTCATCGCCGCCTGCTTTCCGTTTCATGTTCGCGTTCATGTTCATGTTCGTTTTCACGTTCATGCCCACGTCCGCGTCCGCCTCGCCCGCGCTCTTGATCGGATTCACAAGCTCCACGCTCGCGATGCTCGCGCCGGGCCGTAGCGGGGCGCCGGCGCGCTTGGCCATCCGCACGCACATCTTGTCAACCTGCTCGCTGAGCTTCTGCGCCGCCGGGAGATCCAGCCCGCCGCGCACCCACACGCGATAGGTCTTGCTCACGCCGTACCGCGCGTGCGTCAGCCGATTCACCAGCTCGCCGTCGTTGGTCAGCAGCACCAGCCCCGAGGCGTGAAACTCCAACCGCCCCACCGGCACCATGCGCCCGAGGCCGGGCATCTTCACCAGATCGAGCACCGTCTTGCGCTCACTGCCGCGGATCTCGCCCTCAACATCCGCGGTGCTCGTCAGGTATCGCTCGGGCTTGTTCACCATCAAGTATCGCTTCAGCGGCCCCGTCTCCCCGTGCGCACGCTCGCGCGTCAGCGGCCGCAAACTCACTTCTCGCCCCGCCACCAGCACCCGATCCACCGCCGGATCCACAAACGCCGGCAATCGATCGACCCGATGCCCGTTCACGAACACCTTGCCATCCATCATCATCTGCTCGCACGCGCGCCGGCTCGCAACGCCGACCTCCGCAAGCGCATGATGCAAACGCCACTTCTCCGCCGCCTTCGGTTGAGCATCACCCGCCGCGCGTCCGCCTGATTTCGCCATTGCCTTGCGTGCCATTGGTGAGGATAGGGGGAGCGGTCAGCCGTCAGCCTTCAGGGGTCAGCTTTCAGCAAGCAGGAACCAGCAAGCAGGGATCAGCCTCGATGCCTGAATGCCTCGATCCCTCGATGCCTTCCCCAGCATCACCGCCATCACCTCGAGCCCACACGATCGCAACGACGCTCGCAATCGCCAGCCCGTTCTCATTTGACCATGTGGTCACTTACTACTTCGCTACAGCGAGCCAGTCCCGCTCACTCAGCCACGCCCCGTTCTCACGCAGCTTCACCGTGCCATCACGCTTCCACGATCGCTCGCACCGCGGCTCGCTACGCAGATCCACCACGCCGATCTCCGCGCCGGCACCGACCGACACGCGGCTCACGTTCATCACATCCGCCAGATCCGCCGCATCAAACCTCGCAAGCTCCCCCTCGACATCCGGCAACACCAGCCCGATGTCCAGCGGGTTCTCCACGCCCAGTGACTTCTTGCCCTGCTCGACCGCCGCCATCGCGCGCTCACGCACCGCGAAGACCTTCGCCCACGCCGCGTCGGCCTTCACGCCCGTCACCGGCGCAAACATCTGCAAGTGAACACACGCCGCGTCGGCTTCCGCACCCTTCGCGCCGCCGCCCGCCTCATCCGCCTTCAGCATCGCCCGATACGCCTCATCCGCTGTGTGCGGCATGATCGGAGCCAGAAGCCCGCACAACGTGCGCGCGATCGCCCACAGCGCCGCCTGCGTCTGCCGGCGACGCGCCGAATCCGGCCGATCGCAATACAGCCGGTCCTTCACCGCCGCGAGGTAGCGAGCGCTCAGCGTGTCATTGCAGAAGTCGTAGAGCAACGCGTTGGCCCGCTTGAACTCGTACGCGTTGTACGCCGCGATGACCGCGACAGACAACGCGTCCAGCTCGCCCAGCACCCACGCATCGAGACTCTGTGGGGCAGGCTGCGCGGTCTGATGTGGGGCAGGCGTCCCGCCTGCCTTCCCGCTTGCCACCTCAGCGTCATAGTCAAACAAGTTGCTCAGAACAAACCGCAACGTATTGCGCACCTTACGATAACTCTCGCCCGCAACATCCAAGTAACTCTTATCAACCTTGACATCATTCTCAAACGCCAGCGAGCTGACCCACCAGCGAGCGACATCCGCGCCGTAGGTCTTGAGCAGGTCTTCGACCTCAAGGGCGTTGCCCTCGCTCTTGCTCATCTTGCGGCCAAACTTGTCGACCATGAAGCCGTGGGTCAGCAGCGTCTTGAACGCCGGGCGACCCATGACGCCGAGGCTCGGCAGCAACGAAAGCTGGAACCAGCCGCGATGCTGGTCCGAGCCTTCGAGGTACAGATCGATCGGGAAGTCCTTGCCGCCGCTGCGCTCACGCATCACCGCGTTCCACGACGAGCCGGACTCAAACCACACGTCGAGGATGTCATACGCCTTGTTGAGAGTGCTGAGCGATGAGGGCTGAGTGCTGAGCAGGGACTTGAAGAACGCCGGCGCGTCCGGATCTGCCGCTGCGTCGTACTCCCTCAGCAGCACCTCGGGCGTCTGCGTGAACCACGCGTCGCTTCCCATCGCGCGCACAACCTTCGCCACCGCGCGCACGCTCGCGCCGGTCATCAGCACGTGTTCATCGCCCTTCTCATCAACAACCTTGAACGCCGGGATCGGCAGGCCCCAGGCCCGCTGGCGAGAGATGCACCAATCGGGGCGAGATTCCAGCATGCCGCGCATGCGGTTGCGGCCCCACTCGGGGACGAACTTCACCGCGCCCTCGCGCCCCGCCTCGGTCATCTCAAGCGCCATCCCGCGGAGCGTGTCGGCACCACCGACGGCCGCGCGCTTCATCGGCGTGTTCACACCCACAAACCACTGGTGCGTGCTGCGGAAGATCACCGGCGTCTTGCTGCGCCAATCGTGCGGATAGCTGTGTACAAACGACTGATCAAAGAACAAGTGCCCGCTATTGCGCAGGTGCTCGGTCACTAGCCCATTCGCTTTCCACACATCAATACCCGCCGCCCGCAGCCACGCGGGCACCGTGTCGTCATACGTGCCATCGCCACGCACCGGGCAATAGATCGGCAGGCCCACGCGCAGGCCGGTCTGGTAGTCCTCAACACCATGCCCCGGCGCAGTGTGCACGAGGCCGGTGCCATCCTCCAAAGTCACGTAGTCCGCCGCGACGATCGTGAACACCGCCAGCTGTGGGGCAGGCGTCCCGCCTGCCTTCCCGCCGGCCCCGGCCGTCGCCGCGCCAACACCCTCCCCGCGGCCAACATCCACAAACGGATGCTTATACCGCAACCCCACCAGCTTCTCGCCGCTGCACCGCCCGAGCACCACCACCTCTTCAGCGCGCGCAAGCTGCATCACCTTTTCAACCAGCTCCACCGCCACCACCGTGACATTTCCATCCACCCACACCAGCGCGTACTCAAACTTCGGATTCACCGCGATCGCCAGGTTCGCCGGCAGCGTCCAAGGCGTCGTCGTCCAGATCATGAAGCACGGCCGCTGCCCCGGCCGTACACCAACCCGCACACGACTCTTCCCCTCGTCTTCCCCTCCAGGTCCCTCCGCGGTCTCCGCGCCTTCCGCGTTCAACTCCCCTTCCCCCTCCCCCTCTTCATCCTCCACCAACCCAAACGCGTCATACACCGCCGCAGCGTCCTCCGCCTCGAAGTCCACGTACACGCTCAGATCCGTGCGATCCTCGTATTCCAACTCCGCCTCCGCAAGCGCCGTCTGATTCGCGATCGACCAGTGCACCGGCTTCAGCGCGCGGAACACCAGGCCCTGTTCAAGCAAACCCGCGAGCACCTCCAGCGTCGCGCCCTCGAACGCTGGCTTCATCGTCAGATACGGCTCGTCATAATCCGCCAGTGTCAGCAGCCGCTGCATCTGCCCGCTCTGCAGCTTGACATACTTCTCGGCATACGCCTGGCACTCGCGCCGCACCACCATCCGCCGCTGATCTTCGCTCAGCGTGCTGAGCTTCTCCAGCTTGCCCTTCTGCTGCATCTCCTGCATCACCTTGTGCTCGATCGGCAGGCCGTGGCAATCCCACCCCGGCACATACGGGCAATCGATGCCCTGCATCGTCTTGCTGCGCACCACCAGATCCTTCAGCACCTTGTTCATCAAGTGCCCGATGTGGATGCTTCCGTTGGCATACGGCGGCCCATCATGAAACACAAACCGCTCCGCCGCGCCCGAGCGGGCCGCCCGCACCGCGGCATACAGCCCTCCCCACCGCTTCAAGCTTCCCGCCTCGTTCTGCACCAGGTTCGCCTTCATCGCAAACCCCGTCCGCGGCAGGTTCAACGTCCCCTTCAACCCCTTCTCATCCGCATCCCGTGGGGCGGGCGTCCCGCCTGCCTTCCCGCCAGCCCCCGCACCCGCATCCCCACCACCCACACTTCGCTTCACTTCATCGCTCATGGTGCAACTCGCCATCTCATCAAAAGGAACTACCACCGCCAGACCGCACGCCCGGCGTCCATCAACCCGCACAGGGTATGTGTCACACGGATTGGCGTTCAGCCCGCGGCACTCCGCCGCGCCATCGCTGACATCCGCACCCTATGGACTTCCCACGCCGATCAACCCCTCAATCGGTACCGCGATCCCCGGCCCAAGCCTCGAATCCGGCGGCAGCGGTTTCACGTCGAACTCCTCAGCGAACTCGACAAACTTCCGCTCAACGCTCGCCGGAATGCCGTGGGCGCGAATCCAGTCGTACTCGCCCGCGGCCAGATCCGCATACAGAAACGTGTCCGGCATCTCAAACCCGATCGTGCTCACGGTACGGCGCACCATGAGTTGCATCTGTGCCGCGGGAGTCGCGCGAACCGTCGAGACATCTCGCGTCACGATGATCACAAACCGGTCACTCGCGTCAAGCCCGTACACAACCCCGCGCCCCGGGCTCTTGGTCAACGCCGTGCCGCTCCAAAACGAATAGACGGGCGCATCCACAAACGTCCGCGACCACGCGACCACGCCCACCGCGCCGAGCCCCGACAGCACCACCACAACCACCACCGCAATCGTGATCACCACACGCCGCGACATCGCATTTTCCCCATAAAAGCCAGTCACCCCCCCGCACTCCCGGCATCCATCACTACGGATGATACGTTCGGGTACTCTCCGTCTCTGCCAGCGGCATCTTCAGCCTCCCGTCGGGTAGGCATCCCGCTCGCCCTGCCGCCCAACTCCCAAGCCTCCGAGTGCGAGACACCCCATGATCACCCGCCGCCCGTCGTTGCTCGCGCTTCTCACGCTCGCACCGCTCGCCCTCGCCGGCTGTGCATCCTCCCACTCATCCACCGACGCCGATCCGGCCCCGCTCGCGGACCCCGCCCACATCCGCCCCGGCAACGTCCACGTGATCGCCGAAACGCCAGGTAACTGTCCCGTCTGCAACATCTACGAACTCCGCCGCGGCTGCGTCGTCCGCATCCGCACCGAGACCGGCCTGGGCACCGGCGTCGTCCTCGATGATCAGGGCACCGTCCTCACCAACGCTCACGTCGTCGGCGATGCCGAGACCGTCACCATCGAAACACACAAGGGCACCACCGCCCGCGCCGCCGTTGTCCGCCGCGATAAGGCCATCGACCTCGCGCTGCTCACCACCACCGCCACCGACGTCAAATGGTCCGGCATCCAGCCCTCAACCGCCAAGCTCCCCGTCGTCGGCAGCACGGTTTACGTCATCGGCCACCCCGCCGGCCTCGGCTGGACCCTCACCCAGGGCATCGTCTCCGGCCAACGCGCCAGCGGCGAAGTCCAAGCCAGCCAACTCATCCAAATCACCGCCGCGGTCTCCCCCGGCAACTCCGGCGGCCCCGCTTTCGACCAAGACGGCAACTGGATCGGCACCGTCTCCTCCAAACTCGTCGGCCCCGGCCTGGAGAACATCTCGTTTGTCATCCCGGCGAGCGAACTGACGAAGTTCCTGAATCGCAAGTGATCACGAAGCGAGCGACTCCCCGTGGGCAGGCGTCCCGCCTGCCTCCACTCGATGCCTCGATGCCCCCTGCCTCGATGCCTTCCCCAACCATCACAAAATGTTCGCCACCGCCCACCATCCCCCTCAGCCCGAGTTCCGCGACCAAACATCCGTCTGCTGTCACGAATCAAACAATCGACGACATTGTCATCGCTGACTTCACGCCTCCGGCCTCGACGCTCTCCACCGCATTCTCGCTTCGTTCAGGCTCAACTCATTCGCACCGCCCGCGGCATCTGGATTCGCGGCCTGAACAGGATCATCCTCCCACCAACAGATATCGCAGATCTCAAACTCACCCGGCGATGAGATCACCAGCGATCCGCAGCACGGACACGGGTGAAGCGCTTCGGACTCCGTTGTCTCGCTCATCGTCTCATCCTAAGTCTTCGACAGGGCCGCCGAGCACATCCCAGCCGCGTCTACGCCACGCCCGCCGCGGTTACACTCAACTCATGAGCGCCCCGTCGAGCATGGTCATCTTTGGAGTCCGCAGACTCTTCGGGGACGACTTCGAGGGCTTCGAATCTCTCGAACTCAGACGGCACCCGTGGGTGCAGAAGGCCAATGCCGCCGGCCTGCGCCATTGGTGGGACCGTGTCAATGACGCCCAGCGTGACGCGTATGTTCTCTATTTCGGCGACATCATCGCGCACCTCGGACCAGAACATAGCGACGTCATTGGTGTCTTGCCGAATGACCTCATCGCTCGATGCGACGCCGCGAGCGACAAGATCTCGCGTTCGGGCCTTGCGCCAGACTTCGACCCGCCGCAGCTCTGGTGTCAGTGGTTCGACGATTTCTGAGCATGACCGTGGCGCCGCGCCATCAACCCCTAGACCGCTTCCCACCCGCCCATCGCACCACTCACCCCGCACTCCTCCCAACTCGCTCCGCCAGCGCGCCGCTCACCCGCGCGAACACCCCTTCTCGCCGCGGCTTTGCGTAGCGCACCCACGCGGGCATCGTCATCACCACAATCGTTATCCAAAACAGCAATGGCGTCGTCGACATGAGCTTGGGACCCGGCGAGCGCACCTGAATCGCCAGACACCCAAGTGACATCACAGCATTCAACAAGATCACGCCCAGCAACAGCCCAACCGCCGACTCGCGCGGTCGCGACCGCGCCGCCAGCAGCCACGGATACACCAGCGACAGCACCATGACGTTGCTCCACGTGACGAACGCAAGCTGCGCGATCAGATACCCGGCCCCGACTTCAAGCGCGCCCGGCGGCAGGTTCAGCGAGAACGCACACACGATAATCGCGCTCATGCAGAACAGCAGTATGCTGACCGCGAAACACCGCACATCGTGATGCCGCCACCGGCGCCGTCGCGCGCCGAAGAAATAGAACCCCATCCGCACCACCCACGGCGTGAGAGAGCCGAGAACAAAAGGCGCAAGCGACATCGTGAACTCGCCGCGTTGAAAGATGAATCGATCAACCACGTAGATCACCGCAATGAGCGTGATCAGGCTCACGCCGATCCACCGCGCCGAAATCGTCGCCGCCTGCGTCGCCCGCCGCAGCGAAACATCCCGCCGCGCCACGGCACGATCGACCTCGCCCCGCAATCCCAAGGTCATCCCAAAGCTCCACACCCACGCCCGCCGACCGGACGCCGCACCATCCACAGCGGCGGTCGTGTCTTCGCGAAGTCCACGTCCGCTGCCGCACAGAGCAATGTAGCCTTCGACCACGCCTCTACCCCTTCCGAATTTGCCATTTGCAAATTTGCAACTTTGCCATTTGCCTCCCCGCGTCCCGCCCCCCCCCAGCCCACCCCCCCCACCCCCACCCCCGCCGCGCCCGCCGCCGGGGGGGGGGGCCGGGGCGGGCGGGGCCGGGGGGGGCGGGGGGCGCGCTAGGGCGCTTGAATACTCGTTCAGGGTGTTTAAAAAATA
>JAIEQQ010000609.1 GCA_019747615.1 Phycisphaerales bacterium | reverse complement strand
CGGCGAGCCCCCGGCGCCCAAGCCTCGTCCGCCAAAGTTGGAGTTCTCGATCCTCATCAACGGCGTCGCGTCCACTGACGCCGATGTCGCCGACTTCCAGGCGTCGCTGCGCGATTGCCCGCTTCTGCGTGGCGTCGAGTGGCGCGAGAGCAAGGCGACGATGATCGAAGAGACGCAGCTCCGCCAGTTCGTGCTGGAGGCGGTGATCAGCCCGGGCGCTGACACCCGCAGCCTCGTGCCGATTCAGGCTTCCCGAGCGAAGCCCCACGTCGTCGAGCCGGAGAAGGCGCCGGATCCCAAGAGCCTGATCGGAGCGCTGCTGGGCGGCAAGCCGGAGCCCAAGGGCAAACGCAAGCAGACGGCGAATGTGCCGACGCCCTGACGGCGCTCCTGATCTCTCCGCCGACGCCGTTCGCCGCCGGCTTGTCTTTGCACTCACCCGCCTCGCACGACCTTCACGCCTCGCGTTTGTCCTGACCGGAGCACTCGATCATGGCCATGAGCATCAAGCAGGTTGCGTTCTTTGGTGTGCTGCTGGCGGTCCCGGTGGCGTCGTACTTCCTGGTCTTCCAGCCGCAGAACGACGGCATCGCCCGCGCCAAGCAGGAGATCGCGCTCAAGCAGCAAACGCTCGAGAAGCTCCGCGAAGCGACGGCACGCACGGCGGATCTGAAGCGTGCCAACGAGCAGATCCAACTCTCGATTGCCTCGGTCAGCGAGCGACTGCCGTCGGGCAAGGAGCTCGACAGCGTCCTGCGCGATGTTGCGCAGATCGCCGCGAAGCACGGCCTGGAAGTCCCGCAGTTTAAGCGGTCGGACAAATCGATGCCCGCCGGCCCCGCGCTCGAGCAGCCGCTCACGGTGTCGCTCCGGGGTGACTTCGACGGCGTGTACAAGTTCTTCATCGAGCTTGAGCAGCTCCACCGAATCGTTCGAGTGACCGACATGAAGTTGCGACGCCTCGGTGACAAGGTTGTCGAAAGCGACGGCCAGATCGAGGCGGCGCTGACGCTCAGCATCTTCTACGAGGGCGGGGAGACCCAGCCCGCATCGCCACTGCCTGGCAAGACCCAGGCCGACGCCGGAGCCAAGCAATGAACAACGCCCTGATCAAGACCCCCGACAACGACGGTCAGCCCGATGCTCTCAGCGTGCTGAATGCTGGCCAGGAGCCCGGCTCAACCATGCCGCCGATGATGGACGCGCTCCAAGGCGGGCCCGTGCGTCGCAGCATCTCGCTCGGCCCGATCATGATGGCCGTCGCCGTCGTGGCCGCTGGCGGCCTGCTCTTTGGGATGCGTCAGCTCGGCCTCGGTCCGCAGTTCACCTTTGCCGGTGGGTCGCTGGACACGCAGGTGCCAGAGCAGAACAAGTCGCTGGCGGCGAATCAGGAGATCCTGATGGCCGAGCTCGGCGCGCTGCGCACGAGCAATCAGGTCTCGCCCGATCAGCTCCGCAAGAACCCGTTCGCGCTCGCCTATGTCGTGGGCATCGCTGAGAACGCCCAGCCGATCGATCCGAACGATCCGGACGCCGCGCGCAAGGCCGCCGAGCGCGGCATGGCCGAGCGCCTCGCCAAGGCCAAGGCCGATCGCTCGAAGAACATCGAGACCGCGTTCAAGGAGTTGCAGCTCCAGAGCGTGCTGGGCGGTCAGCGACCCGTGGCCCGCATCAACGGCGAGGTCTTCCGCGTCGGTGACACCGTTGCGAAGTTCTTCACCGTCAAGGCCATCAATGGGCGTTCGGTTGATCTGGACGTCGATGGCGTGGTTCGCACGATCGAGATGGGAGACCCCAAGTCTCCCGGCCACGGCAAGTGACCGGCGCACCGCAGAGATCGAAGACATGACCCCGCGTGGGGATGGAGAGACCCGTGAAGAAGCTCGACATCGATGACATCCTCAACGAGCTGGGCATCGATCCGAATAAGCCGGGCGAGGCGCCGACGCGCCAGCGCGCCCGGCCCATGCCGTTTCTTCCTGGTCCGGAAGCAACGCCGGGGCCGAACTACATGGCGCCGCCAGGTGCTTCGCGGAACACCGGGCCCAGTGCAAGCTCTCCGCCGGATGGCGGCTTCCTTCCCAACTCGCCCTCGAATCAGCCCGGCGTCGGACGCAGCATCACGCCCCGCCAGGCGGATCCCTCGGACGCGGAGATTGTCTCGACGCGCCCGCCGACGCCGCCATCGTCCGGCGGCATTGGCGACGCGATGACGTCGATCCACCAGCCGGAGACCCCCAGCGCCCTGACCAACAGCGAACTGACGGACATGCTCCTGTCCAGCGGCGCCGCGACGCAGCAGCAGCTCGCCGGCGCGCAGCAGATCATGCGGCAGTCTCAGGGCAAGCGACTGCTCGATGTGCTCGTCGAACAGGGCGCGACCGAAGCCAAGGTGCAGGAGTGCATCGCGGCCGTCTCGGGCATGACGTTCGAGCCGGTGGACCTGACCAAAGCGCTCGAAGGCGGCTTCGACGGCAAGCTCATTCAACGCCTCACGCTCGACTTCTGTCAGCAGCACATGGTGCTTCCGCTGCGGCAGGAGGGCCTGCGCCCGGTCATCGGCGTCACGCGCCCCGATACCGCGTTCCTCTCTGATGAGATCCGTCGCCGCCTCGGCGTCCCCGCAGTCAAGCTCGTGCTCGTCACGGGCTTTGACGTCCGCGGCGCGCTGGAGATTGTCGGCGGGCCGATGAAGTCGCAGGGTGAGGACGATGTCAACGACATCCTGAGCTCGGTCCAGGAGACCGATGTTCAGGTCGAAAAGAAGAGCGAGAGCGAAGTCGATCTCGAGCGCGCCGCCGGTGAGAACCCGGTCATCCGCTATGTGAACTACATCATCCAGCAAGCGGTGAAAGAGGGCGCCAGCGATATCCACATCGAGCCGGGCGACAAGAAGATGAAGGTGCGCTTCCGCATCGACGGCGAGCTGTACGAGATGATGCAGCCGCCGCCGGCGATGTCCGCCGCGATCACCTCGCGTATCAAGATCATCGCCAACCTCGATATCTCCGAGCGACGCATGCCCCAGGACGGGCGCATCCGCTGCGCCGTCGCGGGCCGCAAGCTCGACCTTCGCGTCTCGACCCTGCCCTGCGGCTACGGCGAGAAGGTCGTCATGCGAATCCTCGATACGCGCTCGATCAACGTGAAGCTCGAGGACCTCGGCTTTGACGAGAACACCATGCAGCTCTGGCGCGGGCTCATCAACGCGCCGCACGGCATCGTGCTCGTCACCGGCCCCACCGGCTCAGGTAAAACCACCACGCTTTACTCGTCCCTGCGCACCCTCGACAAGACGTCGATGAACATCTCGACCGTCGAAGACCCGATCGAGTATCACCTCGACGGCATCACGCAAACACAGATGCACGACAAGATCGGCATGAACTTCGCGCGAGCACTCAAGGCACTCCTGCGTCAGGACCCTGACGTCATCATGCTGGGCGAAATTCGTGATCAGGAAACCGCGGTCACCGCGGTCCAAGCGGCGCTCACGGGCCACTTGGTGCTCAGCACGCTGCACACCAACGACGCGCCGAGCTCGATCACTCGACTGGTGAACATCGGGCTTGAGCCCTTCCTCGTCGCCGCGGCGGTCAACGGCGTGCTCGCGCAGCGACTGCTGCGAAAGCTCTGCCCGGTCTGCCGTATCGAGAAGGAACCCAGCGAGGAGATGAAGGAATTCCTGGAGCTACAGGGCATGCCCATCGACAAGCTGTGGACCGGTAAGGGCTGCGACAAGTGCCGCAACAGCGGCTACTCCGGGCGCGTCGGCATCTACGAGTTGCTCGTCGTTGATGATCAGCTCCGCGACTTCATCGTCCGCAGCCCAAACGTCGCCGAACTCCGTCGCCTGTGCGCCGAACGCGGCATGACCACCCTCCGCGCCGACGGCCTGAAGAAGACCGCGTCCGGCAAGACCAGCGTCGAAGAAGTCCTGCGCGTCACCGAGAGCGCGATGTAGCCCATCTTCAACTGGTCCATCAAGTTTCTTTGCAAGAACGCACCGCCCAGGTGCGTTTTCTATTTGAGAGTACTTGTCTCCAATCTGTTCACCCTCGGAGTGCCTCACCATGAACCGAGTTGCAACCACCGTCCTCGCCCTCTCCATGCTCGCCGGCTCTTTCGCTTCGGCGCAGGATGCGCCCGCCTCACCGCCCATCGCACCGGCACCCGCCCCCGCGGCAGCGCCGGAGGCCTTTGTCGGCCAGATCACGTCACAGCGTACCTTCACCCGAGACGACGGCACCGTCGTGATCGAGACGACTCGCACCAACGCCCAGGGCCAGACCGCGACCAACCAAACCATCGTCGCAAAGGACGGCTCGACCGTCACTCGCGAGACCGCTCGCACCGGTTTCGACGGGCAGTCTTCAAACAAGGAAGTCGCCATCGTCAAGGATGGCAACACCGCGACGCGCACCGCCACCACCACCGGGCCCAACGGCAAGGCTGTGACCGGAACTGATCAAATCACCCGCGAGGGAAACACCCTGACCCGCGAGGGCGTCACCGTCCTTCCCGACGGCCGCCAGATCACGCGCGATGCCACCATCACCAAGGAGGGCGGCACCATCACGCGCGACGCGACCCGCACCGGGCCGAACGGCGGCACGTCGTCCGTTGACGCCAGCCGAACCAAGAACGAAGATGGCTCGGTCACTCGCGAACGAAGCGCAACCCGCACCGCCGGTGACGGTAAGGCCGCCAAGGCCCAGGGCGAGTCGCAGCGCAAGGGCAAGCCGGTCGGCAAACCCGTAGCCAAGAAGGCCGCGAAGGGCTCACGCCGCGACTGATGCTCGCGATCGGCGCGCTTCATCCTCTCAAACCACCAACGGCCCCGCCACTCGCGGGGCCGTTTCTTTGGTAGCATCATGCTTCATCGTCGAGCGCCACCGGCCTCGTTGCCGTCGCATCGATGGCTGCCAGCCAGGCGCCGAACCGGGGAGATCTCCGCCGTGACCACCGCCCCAGATCATGCCCACGAAGGCTCAGAGAACACCGATGTCCTGCTCCGCGAGACGCGCGTCTTCCCGCCGCCATCGCCCGGCTCGCTGGGCTTTGACCGCTGGCACGTCGCGTCACTGGACGAGTACCGCGCGCTGCACGCGCAGTCGATCGCGCAGCCCGAAGCCTTCTGGGCGAACGAAGCCAAGCACCTCGCCTGGTTCACCCCGTGGAATCGCGTGCTGGAGTGGAACGCGCCCGACGCCAAGTGGTTCGAGGGCGCGACCCTGAACGCCTGCTACAACTGCGTCGATCGCCACGTTCAAGCCGGGCACGGCGAGCAGGTCGCGATCATCTGGGAAGGCGAGCCCGTCACGCCGCGCACCGCCCACCCGGCCCCCGGCAGCGCCTACGCCCACGAGCCCGAGATCAAGCGCCTCACCTATCGCGAGCTGCAAGTTCACACCAGCCGCTGCGCAAACGCGCTGAAGGCCATGGGCGTCAAGAAGGGCGACGTCGTCACCATCTACATGCCGATGATCCCCGAGCTCGCCATCGCCATGCTCGCCTGCGCGAGGATCGGCGCCGCCCACTCGGTCATCTTCGGCGGCTTCGCGCCGCAGGCCATTACCGAGCGCGTCACCGACGCGCACTCCCGCGTCATCATCACCGCCGACGGCGGCTATCGCCGGGGCGATGTCGTCCCCCTGCTCAAGAACGTTGAAGAAAGCGTCGGCCAACTGGCCAACCACGGCCACATCGTCAACCACGTCCTCGTCGTCAAGCGCTCCGGCCACCTGCCCGCCAGCGAGGGCTTCTCGACGGGCGAAGCCCGCCGCGGCCCGACAAAGTTTCACTGGTGGCACGACAGCGTGAACAGCGCCAGCGACGCCTGCCCATGCGAGCCGATGGACAGCGAGGACATGCTCTTCCTGCTCTACACCTCCGGCTCCACCGGAAAGCCCAAGGGCATCCAGCACACCACCGGCGGCTACCTGACATATGTCAACATGACCGCGCGCCTCACCTTCAACCTCATCCCCGATACCGGCCAGGTCTTCTGGTGCAGCGCGGACATCGGCTGGGTCACCGGCCACTCCTACGTCCTCTACGGCGTCATGATGAACCGCGTCCCCACGCTCATGTACGAGGGCGCGCCCAACTTCCCCCACAACGACCGCTTCTGGGACATCATCGCCCGCCACCGCGTCACGCAGTTTTACACCGCGCCCACCGCGATCCGCACGTTCATGAAATGGGGCGATGAGTTCCCCGCCAAGCACGATCTCTCGTGCCTCAAGGTCCTGGGCACCGTCGGCGAACCGATCAACCCCGAGGCGTGGATGTGGTACCACAAGCACATCGGCCGCGAGCGATGCCCGATCGTGGACACCTACTGGCAGACCGAGACCGGCGGCCACGTCTGCACCCCGCTGCCCGGCGCGATCCCCACCAAGCCCGGCTCGTGCACTGTGCCGATGCTCGGCATTGACGCCGCGATCGTCAACGAACAGGGCGAAGAACTCGCCCCCGACAAAGGCGGCCTCTTCGTCATCCGCAAGCCCTGGCCCGGCATGCTCCGCGGCGTCTACAACAACCGCGACCGCTTCATCTCCAACTACTTCGGCCGCATCAAAGACCCCGCCACCGGCCAGCCGCTCTACTTCTCCGCCGACGGTGCACGCCGCGACCAAGACGGCTACTTCTGGGTCCAAGGCCGCGTAGACGACGTCATCAAAGTCAGCGGCCACCTGCTGGGCACTATGGAAGTCGAGAGCGCACTGGTGAGCCACCCCTTCGTCGCCGAGGCCGCGGTCGTCGGCTACCCGCACGAGATCAAGGGCAGCGCGATCTGCGCCTTCGTCACGCTCCGCGGCACCTGGCACGCCCACAACCCCAACCAACAACCCGGCGACGACCTCCGCAAAGCCCTCATCGCCCACGTCCGCAAAGAAGTCGGCCCCCTGGCCCAACCCGACCAAATCCGCTTCACCGAATCCCTGCCCAAGACCCGCAGCGGCAAGATCATGCGGCGGCTGCTGCGCGATGTCGCCGCGGGCGTGGAGAAGATCACGCAGGATACTTCGACGCTGGAGGATTTGAGCGTGGTGGCGAAGTTGCGGGGGGATGAGGAGTAGGTTCTTATCGCCCCAGCCATCGCGCAAGCTCAACGGCCAACCCCACCGTCGTGATCACGAGGATGATGACCAAGAGCACGTTTGTCGCCATGCCGTTCACGTACCGACCGACCCATGCGCGCCGAGTGTTCATCAGCAGCAGCGCCAGCGCGACCAGTGGAATGAACATTGAGCCCATGATGCCGAAGGCTCGCTGCACCACTGCGAAGTCGAGCCAGACTCCGAGCGCCGGGAGCGTCGCGAGGCCCAGCAGATAGGCTCGATATGCAGGCGTGCGAGAGAGGTCGGTCGTGTCGAAGGCTTGTTTCGTGGCGGTTGCTGTCGGCGAGCGATGAGCAGGGCCGCGGCCGAACGAGACGAAGTCCGCGAACAGCAGCGGGATGAACTGCCAGACGCCGAGCATACACGCCCACACGGCACACCACGCGCCCGCGAGGTACAACCACCCCGCGGCCGGCCCGATGGTCTCTGTCAAGCGCGACGCCACCGCCTGAAACAGGTTGCCGCCGCTAGGACGGACCGGGACATCCGCCGACACGATCGTGAGGGCAATGCCGAACGCCGCCGTGACGGAGTAGGCGATGGCAAGATCAATCCGATACGAGCCGCGGCGCGCCGGAGACGCGGTCTCTCCCGCCGCCTGCCGTTCCTCCCGCATCCAGTAGCCGTACGCGAGCATCGTCACCGTGCCGCCGATCCCGCCGAACATCGCGAGCGTCCATTGCAGCCCCTTGGGATCCTCCAGCGGCAAGCGCGGCACGAAGATCGCACCAACCACGGCGCCCAGATTCGGGCGCGTCAGCGCCGCCGCGATCACGACGAGCACAACCATCGCGATGGTGAGCACGCCCATCACACGCTTGAAGAGCGCATAGCCGCCGCTCAACACAAGGGCCGCCGCGACGATGCTGTGGCCAAGACCAAGCAGCACTCGCAACCAGCCGGAGGATGCTGACGGGTCGTTCG